>CAXNND010000023.1:0-10744 GCA_964203105.1 Desulfamplus sp. | reverse complement strand
CATTGTTTATGGAGAGGCGGGGTAGATAATGCCACGAATATTATTGAACAGATAGAAGTATCTGATACACGAAAAAAATGGAAAAAAGAGTTATCAGCTTATCTTGAAAAACACCGCCCTGAGATTATCAATTACGAAAAACGAAAAGGTATCGGGAAATCGATTGGCAGTGGTAGAGTGGAAAATGGTGTGAAGCAGACTGTCGGGCAACGACAGAAAAACAAAGGAATGAGTTGGAGCAAAGCTGGCAGTAAGTCTCTCGGCATTTTGAAAGTCGTTCAACTCAACAATAAATGGGATGAACTTTTCTTCCCTGAAAGAAAGGCCGCTTGAACACTGAAATATTTACACTCCCAATTATTTTAAATAATGCGAACTACATCTATCGTAAAAGCACAGGTTATTTATCCAATTATTATAACAAATTATTCAGGATTCAATATGACAAATGGACAATGTAACTCTCAAAATACCAAATGCAAAAAAACAGATTCAGACAACAGGAATACAGATGCTGAACACAAAATAGTCAGAGTGGCAATTGCAGGTGCAACAGGTTATACTGGTGCAGAGCTTGTCAAGTTGATTGCCGGACACCCAAAAGCTGAACTTGTGGCAGTTACCTCACGCTCATACAGCGGAGAGTCCTTGGAAAATATTTTTCCATCCATGAGAAACATAGTAAACATCAAATGCGAAGATATGAAGCCTGAAGCTCTTTCGGGCAGGGTTGACTGCGTATTTCTTGCACTTCCCCATAAGATATCAATGCAGTATGCCCCCATTTTTTTAGAAAACAATATAAAGGTTATTGATCTCTCTGCGGATTTCAGGTTCAAAACTCTATCAACCTATGAAGAGACATACCAGAAGCACAGTGCCCCACAACTTTTGGAAAAGGCAGTTTACGGATTAAGTGAAATATATAGGGATGAGATTGCAGGGAAAGACCCTAACCAAGGTGCAGACCTTATTGGAAATCCAGGTTGCTATCCAACAAGTTTTCTTCTGCCGGTTATCCCGCTTATACGTGAGGGTGCAATCAAAAGAGGAGGGATAATATCAGATTCCAAATCAGGTGTAAGTGGTGCTGGACGGTCACTTTCGTTTACATCCCACTACTGTGAAGTTACAGAGTCATTCAAGCCCTACAAGATAGGTGCTCATCGCCATGTTCCCGAGATGGAGGAGATTCTCTCTGCACATGCCAAGGAGCAGATAAAGATCACATTTGTGCCGCATCTTCTGCCTATGAGTCGAGGAATGCTTACCACAATTTACGCAGAGCTATCAGGCAATATTGGAGATAGTCAGATTAAAGATAATGGTTACGAGACCATACTCAACCTTTTTAAAAGATACTATGATAACCATTTCTTTGTCAGAATTCTTCCAAAAGGCAAATTTCCCGATACAGCCCATGTCAGAGGCACAAATTTTTGTGATATCGGTTTCTGGGTGGATGAGAAGTCAAGAAGAGTGGTTATAGTCTCTGCAATTGATAATATTCTCAAAGGTGCGGCAGGTCAGGCAGTTCAAAATATGAACCTGATGTTTGGTATGGATGAGACAGCAGGGCTTCGACTTATCCCTGGGGCAATATAGGCTATTTCTTGCAGAGCCACAAAAGGGCTATGGGATACTTGTATAACTTGCACGGAATCACAACAGATGAGTAAATTGTAGAGGGGGCTGTTACTGTACCTCTCTATTTTCAGACGAATTTTGTATAAATCAGGATGTAGAAACAGTTTAACCAGGATAAAGAGGTTAGATAGATCGGAAAATTTTTTCCTGCTCATCCAAGACCTCATTTAATATGGAGATGTTTGTCATGGGATTCATAATAACGCAGCGTAATACCACAACCTCCTGTTCAACTGTTTTGCAATCACCAGCTAATCCATCAGCAGATATATGATCTACTCCTCGCCCAACTCCTCCCCTGTAAGTCATTCTGGTTCTTGAGACAAAACTGTTACCTCTCTCCCGCTGTTTTCTCTGCAGGGCAATATTTATCAGATCAACCTGTCGATTGAGCTGCTCTCTTTCTGATTGAGATGCTGCTTTAAGCTGTTCTTTTATATCCTTTGGTATAATGCGGTATGTCAGGATATTAAGTTCCGGCTCTGTGACAAGCTCAAACAGCTCTCTTCTATTTATTTCGTCCGCAAACAGCTTTGCTGTCTCTATTCCATGGTCAATCATAAGTGCATATCCCCTTGTACCCATGATCTTAAGGGCACTGTCAAGAATCAGGGAGTTTGCCTCTCTTGAACCTTCAAGGGTTTTTATTCCAAGATCAACACTGCCCTGACGGTTCACATAGTTTGAGTGGTATGCAATATGGTTCATTGCAAGCGGATTGCGGAAGAAAACCATCCCGCAGGTCATGGGCATGAAAAACTGCTTGTGCCCATCAATAGTAACAGAATCTGCCCTCTCAATACCCTTGAGTTTGTGTGCATATTTTTCCGACAGCATCACAGGTCCTCCCCATGCTGCATCAACATGAAAATTTATACCATGCTCCTGACAGATATCTGCCATATCATCGAGATGATCAACAATACCGGTCTCGGTAGCTCCTGCCACACCCACAACAGAGATGATTCCTGTTCTACCCTCTCTCTTTATCTCATTGATGGCTGAGGATAACTTTTTTACATCTAATCTGCATTCGGCATTGACATCAATCGGGATAACATTTTTATTGCCAATACCGAGTATTCCTCCCGATTTTCTCAGTGAAAAGTGCCCTCTTTTTGATACGAGTAATACAGCCCTATCTAAAGAGTATGCCTTGAATGCCTGTGCAACCCCCTCTGCTTCAATACCGTCAAACCCTTCAAATGGTTTGAAAAGACGGTTACGTGCAACCCAAAGTGCTGTCAGGTTTGCAGTTGTGCCTCCGGTTGTAAAAGAGCCAAGTGAGGTATCTGTATTCTGGACATGTTTACGATAAAAATCATCACCGAGCCTTGAGGTTTCGTTTGTCTCTGACGTGTCAACCAACCCTGATATGTTGCATGAACCTGAATTGGCAATTGACGATTTATTTTGATTACCCCCATAGATGAGCCGGTGAATTTTTGCAAGTACCTGTTTCTCTAAAACAGAGAGCACCTTTGAGGTTTCAAGTTTGATAACATTCTGGTTGAGTGCTGCAACAATAGCTTTAAGGTGTACCATAAAAAATGGAATGGCAGCAGTCATGTGCCCGACAAAGTATGGAGATGCCACATTAACCGCTCTTGGGGCAATCTGGGAAATAATATCAGAGATAACATCTGCAAGTTTTTTTTCAGGATCCTGGCTTATAAGGGTATCTGTAAAATTTGCTGTCAACTCTTTGAGACTTATCTGTTCAGTAACTCCAACATTCCTGTTTATAAAATCGTGCAGACCAAAAAGAATCTGCTCCATATATTTTACAAGAGTCTCCTTGCAGTCATCATCTTCTGGTCTTATAAATATCCTCTCAAGACGTTGCCAGTCAGCAACTAATCTTGATTTTTCGTCTTTTTTTATTTTCATTGTTATATGTTCATAATGATAGGCTGCTGTTTGAGTTTTTGACTCTTGAAAGTGCACAGGCAGGTCAATTTTTCTTCCAGCGTTCAAGTTTCTCAAATGCCCTTTCAGCAGCATTGAAGATATCCAGAAGGCGAACCGGTTTTTTGAAATAGTCTTCAAAACCGGCACTTTTACAGTTAGCCAGCTCAAAATGTGAGGCATATCCGGTAATGGCGTATGCAATGGTAAGAGGATTACGTTTTATAATCTCCTTACAAAGCTCAACACCATCCATCTCTGGAAGATTAAGATCTATAAACATTACAAGAATTGTATCTTTATCAAGAATATCCAGAGCTTCAGAAGGGATTCCAGCCGTAATTACATCATATCCTTTTGTAGTCAGTGCCGATTTTAGCAACAAACAGATTGACTCTTCATCGTCAACTATAAGTATTTTTTTTCCAATCATTGCATACCTGTCTTTTAGTCATAAAATAAAACTGTTAATTTTATAATATCGATCTTGCTCAAAATTACGAAAACAAGGCTTCATATACATATTTCTGAATAGCAATTGCAATATATATTTTTTTATAATATCTGTTTGTTCTAATGTTTAACCTGCCTAATGTTCAACAGACAAAAAAGCAGGTTAATATGTATTGCTTGCACGTCAAACAAAGGATCACTTGAATAGATTAACCAAAGAGGATTAATATAAATGAATTTTAAAGAGATGGCATCAAATATCGGTATTGAAGAGGAGGATTTTGTCGAGCTTTTAGAGATGATGGTTGAGGTCTCAATGACAGATATTGACAATTTCACAACCGAGCTGGCTGCCGGCAATTACAGCAAGGCAGCGATGGCAGCCCACTCTATCAAAGGTGCAGCCGGTAATCTTGGACTCGAAGGTATCTCTTCAACTGCAGAAGAGCTTGAGAAGGCGGCAAAAAGGTCTGACAAAAGCCGGATGCCGGATAATATTGCCTTGCTAAAACAGGAGTTGAATCTCATTGTAGAATCATTAAAACAGGCAAGACCATAATCAATATTTATGAATCAACTATCCGATGAATTTAATACCAATCTAACCCGTGAATTTCATTTTTTTGATGCCCACTGTCACCTTCAGGAGCCTGAAATCATCTGGGATATTCAGGGAATCATGGAGAGATGGGAACAAAACATGGGTAGCACAATTGTATGCTGCGGCACGAAAGAGTCAGACTGGCAGGCTGTTGCCGATATAGCCTCACAATATAGCAATATATTCCCCTGTTTCGGAGTTCACCCATGGTTTGTTGAGGATGTTTCAAAGAGGTGGTTTTATGAGCTGGACAGCTACCTTGATACAGCATTTGACTGTGCAGAAGACTCTGTTTGCAATAGCCAGAAACCATCTGTTGAAGACTTTGATGAGCAGATGTCAAAATCTTCTGCTGGTCAGAGAAAAAAACCTTTTATTGGTGAGATAGGGCTGGATCATGTTCTCAAGAATATTGATAGGGCAAAGCAGGAGATAGTGTTTAAAACCCAGATGGGCATGGCAAGAGAGCGTAAAATTCCAGTTTCAATCCATATGAGAAAGGGGTGGGATATTCTTATTAAAATTCTCAAACAGATGGGACCACTGCCGGCAGGTGGTCTTGTTCACTCCTATTCAGGACCCGCAGATATTGTCCCACTGCTTGAAAAGTATGGACTTTATATATCTTTTTCAGCCTCTGTGACAAATTCTGATAATAAAAAGGTAGCAAAATCGCTAAAAGCTGTCTCGCCAGACAGACTCCTGATTGAGACAGACAGCCCTGCCATTCTGCCTCGTTATCCAGCATCGGAGTTCCCCATATATTATAGTTTTGATCAATTATCAGAGATAAAGAATTTTGTTCGATCAACAGAACTATTTGATATGGGCTGGAATGAACCCTGCAATATCTTTATGGTTGCAATTGCAGTATCGAGGACTCTTGGCATTCCGCTATTTGAAGTGGCAAAACAGACGGTTATTAATGGAAATCGTCTCTTTTTACGATGATCAGAAATTACAATCTCTAAAATAGCCGAGGCTTATGACGAAATGCTGAAATTCGGGAGAATAGCAGCATGATTTTTACCGAACTATTGTTAAAAAGGATACTTAAAATGAACCCTGATTTTCTTTTGCACCTTGCTCAACAGACAAAACAGCTTCACACAGAGGGGCTTTACAAGGAGGAGAGGATAATAACCTCACAGCAGCAGGCAGAGATTACAGTTGCAGATGGCGGCAAATCAGGAGATCGGCATGTGATAAACTTCTGTGCAAACAACTACCTTGGACTTGCCAACAGCAGAGAGCTTATAGAGGCAGCAAAGGATGGGCTTGAGAAACATGGTTTTGGCATGGCTTCTGTCCGTTTTATCTGTGGTACCCAATCTATCCACAAACAATTAGAGAGAAGTATAAGCGATTTTCTCAAAACTGAAGATACCATTCTCTACTCATCATGCTTTGATGCCAATGGCGGACTCTTTGAAACCCTGTTTCAGGAGGGTGATGCCATTATCAGCGATGCCCTTAACCATGCAAGCATCATTGACGGTGTGAGACTCTCCAGAGCAGAGCGTTTCCGTTACCGTAACAATGATATGGATGATCTTGAGACCCAGTTAATGGCAGCCCGGGGTTGCAGATTTAAAGTTATCGCAACAGACGGAGTCTTTTCAATGGATGGAACTATTGCCAATCTTAAGGGTATCTGTGATCTTGCGGATAGATATGGTGCACTTGTGATGGTTGATGACTCTCATGCAGTTGGATTTATTGGCGATAAAGGTGGCGGAACTCCTGAATACTGCGAGGTTCAGGATCGAATTGATATAGTGACCGGAACCCTTGGCAAAGCTCTTGGCGGTGCTTCAGGCGGTTATACGAGCGGCAGAGGTCAAATTGTGGAATGGCTCAGGCAGAGATCCCGTCCATATCTCTTTTCCAACACCCTTGCCCCGTCAATTGTTGCATCTTCGCTTAAAGTTCTTGATATACTCAAAAATGGGGATGCACTCAGGCTGAAACTCAAAGATAATAGCCTTTATTTTAGAAACCAGATGACAAAACTTGGCTTTAAACTGGTACCCGGAGTTCACCCTATAATACCCGTCATGCTTGGCGATGCTCTTCTTGCCGGCAAGATGGCAAGGATGATGCTTGATGAGGGAATATATGTTGTCGGATTCTCGTTTCCTGTTGTTCCAAAGGGTGCGGCACGTATCAGAACCCAGATGTCGGCAGCCCACGAAAGAGAACATCTTGACAGAGCTATTGCAGCATTTGAGGTGGTTGGACAATATTTAGGTGTGATATGAAATCTTCCAAATCAATCGAACAGAACAAACGACTCAGAAATTTAAGATTGCCAATTTTAGCCTCAGGATCCCTTGTCACTGCTATTACAGTTATCCTCTACATTGTTAATCCCAATTTTATAAGGCTGATTGACAACAAGCTCTACGATCTATCCATGCAAATAGCTCTTTCACAATCAGACAGTTCAGGTAAACCAGAGCCGTCAAAATCAGTCAGTACGGGTCAGAATATACACCCATATCAACAGGTATCAGTGATTGTGGACATTGACGAATATAGCCTCAGCAAGTTTGGGCAGTGGCCCTGGTCACGTTACTATTTGTCAGAACTTCTCAATAAAATCCATGATGCCGGTGCAATCGGCATAGGTATTGATATTGTGTTTGCAGAACCTGACAGAACATCGCCTGTTGTGATTCAGAGGTCTTTAAAAGAGAACTTCAACATTGATGTTACATTCTCCAATATCACCTCTGACCTTATGGATAACGATTTGCTGCTTGCAAAGGCTATAAACCGTACATCATCAACCCTTGGATACTATTTCAACTTTAAACGACAAAGCGTTGAAAACAATAAGAGTTTACAGAATCAGAAGGGTGGGCAGCAGAATAGTCATATCAGCGTAGAGTCTTCTATTCCTCCGCTCTCTGCCAATATTTCGTTTCAACCCGGAACTGATCCTGATGCTATTTTCAGATATATTTTTAATGGCTCTGATATCCTGTCTCCAATTCCGGTTCTGCTATCTCCATCTAAAAACAAATACGCAGGTTTTATGAATACACTTGCAGATAGTGACGGAGTTTTGAGAAGGACACCTCTTTTTATCTCATGGAACGGCAAAATATATCCTCAGCTCGCATTGGCAACCCTTATCAGCTCAATGCGACAGGCAACTTCAAAAGCTAAAACAAACCCTGTCCTGAAAAACACCTCCAATACCCTGACAGAAATTAATGAAGAGCCTCTGATAAAAATCTCCTCAAATGGTGTTGAGTCAATACAGATTGGCAACACATTGATACCTTTGGAGGCTAATGGATCAATGCTTCTGAACTATCGTGGTCCAGCTCACACATTTAAATATATATCTGCTGGAAAGATACTTGAAAGCATGGTGGATAAAGAGGATTTAACGGGTAAAATCGTGTTCCTCGGCAGTTCAGCAGCAGGGTTGAAAGATATAAGAATGTCCCCACTGGACTACAATTTTCCCGGGGTGGAAGTTCATGCCACAATTGTGGACAATATTATCAGGGGCGATTTTATATCAAGACCTGACTGGGCTTTTGCATTTGAGGTTATATTGACCATCTTGTGCGGTATTATCACAACCATTCTGATTGGATGGTCAGGTCCATGGACAACACTGGTATTGACGATCGTAATCGGGCAGATAATATTTTTTGCCAGTGTGTTCGCTTTAAACGGTTCGGAACTCAATAATTATCCTATCTGGATATCCTCTCTATCCCCTTTAATAATACTTGCAGCCAATTTTTCCATACTAAACCTTGTAAAATATGGAATTGCTGAAAAGGACAAGAAGTTTTACCGTTCCGCCTTTGGCCATTATGTCTCGAAATCTGTGGTCAACCAGATAATTGAGTCACCCGAAACATTCAGCTTGGACGGAGAGGAGAAGGAAATAACGATTCTATTCTCAGACATACGAAACTTTTCATCTATCTCTGAAACCCTATCTCCATCACAGGTGAGCCGACTGCTACACGAATACTTTACACCTGCCACTAAAATGGTAATCGACAATCAGGGTACTTTGGACAAATTTATCGGGGATGCGATGATGTGCTTCTGGAATGCACCTGTAAATGTTGAAAACCATAAATCGTTGGCTTTGAATGCTGCAATCAAGATTCTCGCAGCACTTGATGATTTGAGCAAAATCTTTGAAAAAGAGTATGGTGTGCAGATCAAAACAGGTATAGGACTTCATTCTGGGGTCTGCCGTGTTGGAAATATGGGATCAGCCGATCTGTTTGACTACACTGCCATCGGGGATCATGTCAATACTGCCTCAAGGCTTGAAGGGCTTACCAAATTTTATGGTGCTGACCTGATATTCAGTGAAAGCATGATACCTGAAAAACAGGAAGATATTTTGGTTCAATATGTTGATCGTGTCAGGGTCAAAGGGAAAAGTGAGCCAATCAATATTTATACCATTCACAGGATAGAAGCAGTCGGAGATTGTGACTACATGCGGTCTGGACTGGAGCGATATCATCATGCTGTTGAACTGTACCGCAAAAGGGATTTTAAAGCAGCACTTGAGATATTCTCGGAACTTGAAGGTAGAAAGAGTGGGAGCACAAAGCTCTACTCCATTTACAGACAGCGGGCACTCGAATTTATGAATATTCCGCCAGATAATGGGTGGGATGGGGTTTTTAACCACACTTCAAAATAGTTTCAAGGTTTGATATGAAAAGCCAAGGATCAAAACATATTCGATCAGATAATATATCTATTCTTCCGTCAATGGCTCAGGTCACACCCGTCTCTTTTGACAGTTACGCTAAGGATGGGCGTTCATCTAATATCTTTTCATCTGATCCATGCTCTTTGGCTCTTTGCTCATCAAAACCGTCAGAGAAGAGTGACTCTTTAGCAAAATATTCAAAAGCAGGATATGTTATCTCCCATTTTGTAGAGAGATTTATTGATACAGATGCTGGTCAAATTCCTGTAGTTGGAACAAAGCTTAATTTCAGGGACAGACTGGAAACTGTTGGGGCAAGGTGTGGCATAACACGAAATAACTACAAGGTTACACCAGGACTTTATGCTCTTGGTGAACCGGATGAAAATTCTGAGATTCTTGTCACAGCAAATTTTAAACTTACATTTGATATTTTAAGAACAAGCCTTCACAGGAGAAACCCAACAGGTGATACTAAGAGTAGCTTTCCAACATATTCTAATCAGTGCACTCTTCCAGTAGTTGGTGAGCATAGCCTTACGGACAATAACCAGAAATATTTAACCATATCTGATCAGATAAGTGTGTGGATTCTGGTGTTGGAGACTTTTGGCGTTAACGTGTGGTGTGCTGCTGGGAAAGGAACCTTTTCGACTCAGGAGCTGGTCAGGAGGGTTCTGTTATCAGGTGTGGAAAAGGTTGTAAAGCACCGGCGGCTTATCCTGCCTCAACTGAGTGCCATCGGTATCCGGGCAACTGATGTCAAAAATCTCTGTGGATTCACTGCTATCTACGGACCTGTCAGGGCGGCTGATATTCCTCTGTTTTTGCAAAACAACAGAAAGGCTTCGCCTGATATGCGGCATGTGACATTTAACTTTGCGGAGCGGCTGATTTTGACCCCTATTGAATTAAATATAGCGTTAAAACCCGTTATGATTACAGCACTCACTCTTTTTGCTATCTCTGGAATATGCCCTGAAATTTTTTCATTTCAGAGTAGTTGGGAAAGGGGTTTGATCTCTCTGCTGTTTCTTTTTACTGGACTCTTTTCAGGTGGTCTGGTTACACCTGCCCTTCTGCCCTTTCTTCCATTTAAGGCATTTGCGGCAAAGGGGCTTATAACTGGAGCATTTTTTGCATCTTGCACACTCTTTCTATCTTCAGCATCATCCTTGAGCATTTCAGCCATTGTGGCACTATTTCTTTTTTCCACAGTGGTAAGCTCCTGGTTGGCAATGAATTTTACAGGAGCAACTCCATTCACCTCACCTTCAGGAGTCGAAAAAGAGATGAAACGCTTTATTCCGGTTCAGGCAGGAGCAACTATTTTATCACTTGTTCTATGGATTTATTCTGCATTCTGAAACTGTGCAACTATTTATCAATATAAGATTTTTTAAATTAAAAAGATGGCAGAGGTTAAA
>CAXNND010000022.1:0-10833 GCA_964203105.1 Desulfamplus sp. | reverse complement strand
CTGTCCAAAACAAAGGAAGAGGGCTACTGGCCAAGGGGGCGTCTTGTTTTTGTGGATTCCGAGTTCCTTAACAACCTGCATTTTCTTGCCAAGATTCAGAGACTTGAACGGCCATTTACAAGCAATATGAAGCATGTAAGAAAGCTCATGCTTGCAGTGGAGTATTCTGACAGAATTCTTGTATCTGATGGAAACACCATCATCGGGATATCAGATTCTCCTGTGCCCAATTATGCTGTTTCTGTTTTTTTCAATGGAGATTACGGTTTTGTCGAGATTGCTGGTCAACCGATATCCAGCTTTTTTGACGGAGCATTCCACTCCACCAACAGGCAGGCAAAACTTGTTGAACTTGAGGAGCAGTTGCTTGACTGTAATCTGGCACCATCAATATCAACAGAGCTTTTTCAGGTGGTGTCCAAACTTGTACACACTGCACAAAACAAACGACATGGCTCCACGCTTGTACTCAATCTTGCTGATGAGCCGATAAACTTGGCAGGTCATATCCTTGATCCTCCCCTTGATCTTCGCAGGGAAGAGTATTTTAATCTTGCAGCCTCTCTTATTAAGATTGATGGCGCACTCCACATAATGTCAAACTGCGATCTTGTAGGATTTGGCTGTCTGCTGGATGGTAAATCCATAGCAGGGGAAAATATGGCAAGGGGCGCCAGATACAATTCAGCTCTCAGATTTACAGACGAGCATCAGGATGTCATCGTTGTGGTTGTATCATCTGACAGACCTGTCTCAATAATTTTTTGTGGTGCAGAACTCAATAGCCACTGTGAATGGCAACCTATTCAAGGCTATCTATATAAACCAGAAATCCTTAAACAATATCTCTATTTGGAGGATATATAAAATGACACATCATCAGGATCATAATCACTCACACTGCAATAAAGAGCATGAACACTCGGATAACCACCATCATCATGACAATGATAACAGACCCCATGATCACTACTCAGAGGGGGAGATGCCTCTAAGTGCAAAATTTCCCCTGTTGCTGAATAACTGGATTGCCCACAACAACAGCCATAAGGAGAGCTATCTCTCATGGGCAGACAAGGCAGAGTCAGATAAATCTTGTGCTCATAATCTTTCAGAAGCAGCTAAATTTCTCAGGCAGACAGCAGAACTATCTGAAAAAATAACAGAAAATCTTGAGAATGCACTCAAATCTATTCATCACTAAATAGATTTGAGTTTTAATAAGATGATAACGCTTAGGAAATATTGTCTGATACTGACATAGCAGGAGTGTTTGACAACTTTGGGAAAATATAGGGATAAAGCTGGGATACCAGCATCCCGACCATCATAATCGTACATCCTGAAAGAGCACGCCCTGACAGTATTTCACCCAATATCAGCCATCCGCCAATGGCAGCCATTACAGATTCAAGACTCAGCAGAATTGAGGCATGGGCAGGGTGGCTGGTTTTCTGACCGTAAATCTGGAGTGAATATGCGATGCCAACAGAAAAGACACCGCCGTAAAAAATTGGCAATGCTGCCATTCTTATCCCTTGAAATGAGATCGTCTCAACCATGAGTCCAACAAGCAGACTTAAGGCAGAGCATACCATTGACTGAATAAAGGAGAGTGTCAGGGTATCCATACGTGTTCCCAATTTTCCAACAAGATGAACATGTACGGCAAAACAGAATGCACCTGAAAGCACAAGAATGTCACCATAACTTATGGTCATGGCTTCTGTGACACTCAGAAAATAGAGCCCGACGGATGCTAAAATTGCACCAATCCATGTGCCTGCACCTGTTTTAGCTTTCCAGAAAAGTCCCATCAGCGGAACAATGACCACATAAAGACCAGTGATAAATCCAGCTTTGCCTGCTGTGGTATGGACAAGCCCCACCTGCTGAAATGAGGCACCTGCAAACAATGCGATTCCTGCCGCTACTCCACCTTTCAAATTTTCCATTATATCAGGGCTGTTATCAAGAATAGGAGATCTGCTTTTGATAGTATGGTTTGCACCATCTTTTAGGTTCTCCTCTTTTGAACCCTTCCTCTTTTTAAGCGATGCTGCAACCAGCAATGGAAGCAGTGAAAATGCACCCAGAGCAAAACGGATTCCGTTGAATGTATAGGGTCCTACATGATCCATTCCCATTCTCTGGGCAACAAATGCAAGTCCCCAGATGGTTGCAACAAAGAGAAGGATAAAATCAGATTTGAGTGTTCTCACAATATTTTTCCTTTAAGACTGATTTAATTTGTTATCCAGAAAAATGGGTATTTTTACAGAATCATTTCTATTTTGGCAATAATTTTCATTAGTGTCCGGTTAGGTTCTTGCATGTGCTAAAGCTACTCATTATTGCGAAGCTCGGGTTTAATACCCCGCAACTTGGGGAGGATCGCTGCGAAGTCGCCGTATTTTATTTTGACTTGAAAAATTCAATCAAATACGTTAAAAATTTAAAGTTCCAAATCATTGCTCCCCCCAAATCCGTTATAATCAGCACTCTTTCAATAAAAAAATACACAAAGTTATACATAGCAGGCTTATGCAAAAACTTAATCAGAAATTACTGATATTATTATGAAGATCAATAGTAAATTCATAGAGAAGAATGAAAAAATAAATCCTCCTATCCTGCAGATAACCCATCTTAAAAAATACTTTCCTGTTCATGGTGGCATATTCTTGCGTCAACAAGGAGTTGTCCATGCGGTTGATGATGTCTCGTTTGATGTCAGAAAAGGTGAGACATTAGGGTTGGTCGGTGAGTCAGGATGCGGAAAGACAACCCTTGGTCGCTGCATTATGGGTTTATATCCGCTATCTGATGGCAGTGTTAAACTTGATGGAAAGGATATTACAAGCCGAGCAGGTTTGTCATCGTCATTACTCAGAATGCAGATGATCTTTCAGGATCCTTTTGAGTCCCTGAACAGCCGCCATACAGTTGGTGAAATTCTTGAGGAGAAATATATTATCCATAACCGGCTTGGTAATATAAAATATGACAGCACTGCACGTAAACAGGAGATTGGCAGATTACTGGAGCGGGTTGGACTATCTGAGCAGGCAATAACAAAATTTCCGCATGAATTCAGTGGTGGGCAGCGTCAGCGTATTGGAATTGCAAGGGCAATAAGCCTTGAACCGGAGGTGTTGATCTGCGATGAGCCTGTATCTGCCCTTGATGTCTCTGTTCAATCCCAGATACTTAATCTGATGCTCACACTGCAAAAAGATATGGGTTTGACCTGCCTGTTTATCTCTCATGATCTTGCGGTGGTGCGTCATGTATCTGACCGTATTGCTGTTATGTATCTTGGTCAGATTGTCGAGATGGCAGATGCAGAAGATATATACAGCCATCCGCTCCACCCATATACCGAGGCACTATTATCTGCTGTTCCTCTACCAGATCCAGAGTCCCGTCATGAACGGATAATACTCAAAGGTGAGGTGCCGTCACCCATAAACCCGCCAAAAGGTTGCAGGTTTCACACAAGGTGCAGACACACGATAGATATTTGTAAAGAGCAATCTCCGTTGCTTAAACCAGTTGTAAACAGATTGTCGTCTGCCAGAGCACAATTCAGCCCAGCCAAAAATTCAGTCGCAAATCATATTGTAGCGTGTCATCTTGACTCTTTGTAACCACAATCTTTAACAGGGCACGCAATTATGAGCCCCTCTTTTTTTGTCTCTTTTTCAACCAAATAGTTTGAACCACATTCAGGACACTTCTTGTTCACAGGTTTGTCCCATGATGCAAAATCGCACTTGGGATACCTGTCACAGCCATAAAAATCCTTGCCACGACGTGATTTTTTTCCGACAATCATCCCCTTACATGGTGGCACAGGACAAAGGATATCCGTTGTTTTCACAGGTTCCAAAGCATGAATTGATTCTGTCTGCTTACATTCAGGGTAGCCTGTACATGCAAGAAATTCTCCATAACGTCCCTCTTTCTTGACCATGGGCTTGCCACACTTATCACAATTTTTTACAGGAGTTAAATCTGCTTTGGTTATGTTTTCACAAATCTCCACATTACCCTTTTCATCGCGGGTATAGTTGCTGGAAAATGAGCAGTCAGGATATCCTGTACATGCAATGAAGTTACCGTTTTTTCCGATTTTTATATTGAGCTGCTTGGTGCAAAGAGGGCATTTTAAATCTGTCGGAATACCAACACCCTTGACGTTAAGCATCTTTTCCGTTGCATTGGCAAGCCTGTCCTTAAAGGGGGCATAAAAATCGCTCAACACTTCAAGAGATTTTCTTGTACCGTTTTCAATATTGTCAAGATGGTTCTCCATCTGTGCTGTAAATGCCGGATCGAGAATCTCGGGAAATGAGGTTACTAAAAGATCGTTAACAATAAATCCAAGTTCATTTGGAACAAAATACTTTTTTACAAGATCAACATAACCTTTGTCTCGAATGGTTGAGAGAATGGTTGCATAGGTGCTTGGCCTTCCGATTCCGTTCTCCTCCAGCTCTTTGACTAATGATGCTTCTGAAAACCTTGGTGGTGGTTTGGTAAAATGTTGGGCTGGGATTATCTGTTTAGCCTCTAACCTCATACCCTCTTTAAGTTCTGGTATAACCTGTCGCTCTTTTTCTATTGATTTATTCCCGTTATCTGAGTCTTGTTCCTCTTTTTCGGAGTTGTCGTTACTATCAGACTTATCATCATCATTATCTGATTTTTCATCAGCATAGGAATAAAGTGCCATGAAGCCCTGAAACTTGACTGTATTGCCACCGACAGTAAATGTGTAGTCTCCTGCTACAATGGAGACAGTTTTCTGGTCAATCACAGCCGGAGTCATCTGGGAGGCAACAAACCTTTTCCAGATAAGGTCATAGAGCCTGAACTGATCAGGTGTAAGATAGGGTTGTACCTTCCCGGGGGTGTTGAAAACTGATGTGGGTCTTATCGCCTCATGGGCATCCTGGGCATTGTTCCTGTTTTTAAAGAACCTTGGCTTTTCCATTGCATATTCATGCCCGAATTTATCCTTGATAAGCGTCAGTGCTTCTGTAGCCGCTTCAACAGCAATACGGGTCGAATCGGTACGCATGTAGGTAACAAGACCCTCGGGTCCGCCAGTTCCGATCTCAATGCCTTCATAGAGCTGCTGTGCTACGGACATTGTTTTTTTTGCGGAAAATTTGAGGCGGTTAATGGCGTCCTGCTGAAGTTTGCTTGTAATAAAAGGTGGAAGGGGATTTTTCTGGAGAGTTTTGATGCTGATTTTATCAACAATAAATGTTGCAGACTTAAGGTCATTGATTATCTTTGATGCTCTCTTCTCATTGGGAATACTAATCTTTTTACCCTTGTGTTTGGAAAGAGATGCTGAAAATACCGGCGGGATTTCTGCTAAAAGACGGGCGGTAATTGTCCAGTACTCTTCAGGAGTAAATGCCCGGATCTCCCTTTCACGGTCGCATATAATTTTTACGGCAACAGACTGAACCCGACCCGCACTTAAACTTCCTTGCACCCGTCTCCACAAAAGTGGGGATATCTGGTATCCAACCAGGCGATCTAATGTTCTTCTGGTCTGCTGTGCTTCATACTTCTCGCCGTTAAGCTCGGTGGGATGGCTCAATGCCTCGGAAATACCCTTTTTTGTCAGCTCATGTATAAGAACCCTGTAAAATTTTCTCCCTTTTTTCTTTAGAATTTCAGCAGTATGAAATGCGATTGCCTCACCTTCACGGTCAGGGTCAGGTGCGAGATAGACTGTGTCAGTATCAATGGCAGCACTTTTAAGCTCTTGTATAACTTTGGATTTACCTTTGATATTTAGATATTCAGCCTTGAAGTTGTTTTCGATATCAATACCAAGCTCTTTTTGGGGAAGATCTTTGATATGACCCGCAGTAGCGGCAACCTTATAATCGTTGCCCAAATACTTTTTGAGTGTTTTGACTTTAGTGGGGGACTCAACAATCAACAGTGGTTTACTCAATTTTACTCCTTAACTTTATAAAACATTTTTCCGGGAGAGCGTTTCACGATACCCATAAGTTCAAGATCCATAAGTGCGGCAGTTATGCCTCCTGCATCAAGTCCAGACTGATTAATAATTAGGTCAATGTGAACAGGATATTGTTGCAAAATGTTTAAAACTGCACTCTGGTATTTATCAGGTTCAAATAGTAGTGGTAACTCATTTGATGCTTCTGCCTTTTTTTGATTTTGTGCTCTTTTTGATGGCAGCCTGGTAGCAGTTTGAGTAACCACGGGATTAGCAGCACTAATCCCTGATGAAAGAGCACTACAAAAAAAATTTAGCTCCTCAACCACATCCATATAGTTTGCCACAAGTTTTGCACCTTGCTTTAAAAGGGCATGAGTACCAGCACTTTTAAATGAGTGAATATCTCCAGGTACAGCAAAAACCTCTCTGTTATACTCTGCTGAAAGACGTGCGGTTATAAGAGAGCCACTCTTTTCAGCAGCCTCAACCACAACTGTTCCCAATGACATGCCGGCAATAATCCTGTTTCTCATGGGAAAATGGCGACCTTCAGGCTCGGAATTAACCTTGAACTCTGAAATCACCGCTCCATTGTCGGCAATCTTGTAGAACAGTTCTCTGTTTTCTGATGGATAGATTTTACAAAGACCACTTCCAAGTACAGCAACAGTTCTGCCCCCTGCCCGCAAGGCTCCTTTATGGGCAGCAGTGTCAATACCAATAGCCATTCCACTTATCACCTCAAACCCATTTGATACTAAATCATGGGCGAGTTTCTCTGCACTATTAAGTCCATAAGGAGTCGCTTCACGAGAGCCTACGATTGCAATGGATGGTAACTGAAATTGATCAGTAATAATATCAAGTGAGCCTATGTAGGTAAAATAGGGGGGAAGATCTGGAATCTGTTTAAGCAGTGATGGGTAGTTATTCTCGACCATTGTAACTATTTTAAATCCAGACTTGTCAATCTGTTTTATCTCATTTTTCAGTTCATCAACAACTTGATAACTTCTGAAAGCTGGACTCAATAGTGCGGAGAGCACCTTGCTTCCCATACCTTTGATTGAGATCAGGTCGTGTCTGTGGGCATTGAGAACATTATCGGGTGAACCAAATCTCTCAATCAGCCGTCTGAACAGTATATTGCCCACTCCAGGGATATTTTTGAGTAGAAACCACGGAAGATATTGGTCAGTTGTCTGGGACATTTTATATTAATTATTGCTTTAACTTAACATAGTTATTTAAGGGATTGCAGCTTCTTTTCCGCTTTTTCTCCGGAAGGGGAAAATGGAAATGTTTTGACAACCCTTTTTAGATATTCACGCGCGTTATCATCATCACCAATGGAAATATAGGCATAGGCTGTTTTCAGAAGAGCATCAGGAACTTTGCTTCCATTCGGATATTTTTCAACAAGTTGTTTAAATATTGCGATTGCACCATTGTAATCCTTCATAGAATAGCGGCATTCGCCCATCCAGTATAGTGAATTAACTGCAAGAGGATTGTTGCTATACTCATCTGCAACTGCCTTGAACTCTTTTTCAGCAGCATTAAATTTGTTTGCAAGAAGGAGCTGTCTTGCCTCGTTGTATCGCACTTGAGGAGAGGATGAGCCTGCTGCTGATGAGGCTCTCCATTTGCTTGATAGTGGGACTTTGGATTTAGATGAATATGGTGAATCAGATTCAGATGTGTCAGTTTCAGGCTCAAACAGCTCATCATCAGAATCATCAGGAGGCAAAACCTCTTCGGTAATACCACCTGATAAATTGGTATAAGAGTGCGAAGATTCAGTTGAAGATTCTCCATTATCAGACAACAGAGACTCGGGAGTATTCTGGGTATCATCTAACCCTATCCTCTGCTCGATTTGCTTTAGCCTTATAGAGAGCTCATCAACTTTTTGCTGAATATTTTGATTAGAACCTTTGATTTTTCCAGAACTCTCTGCTGATGGCTTTGCTGTTTTTGCAGGTATTGAGCACGATGCCACTAAAGCCGTGCAAAATGCAATTAAAACAGAAATCATACATAATCTGCCAATGTTAACAGTAGGGAGTCTGGAGATTATTTTCATAAAAATACCATATTATTTGTTGAGAATATTCTTTTTCCCCGACTCAAGAAGAATGGGGCTTGCAACAAAAATTGAAGAGTATGTGCCAACGATAATACCAATAATCATTGCAAATGCGAAATTATGGATAATCTCTCCACCAAGGAAAAAGAGTGCAAACAGAGGCAACAAGGTAAGGGATGAGGTGAGAACTGTTCTACTCAAAGTTTCGTTAATGCTCTTGTTAATTATTTTTTCCATTGATATTTTGTTAGCATGTACAAGATTTTCTCTTATTCTGTCAAAAACAATAATGGTATCATTAAGAGAATATCCGATGATTGTTAACAATGCTGCAATAATCTGGAGAGATATCTCAAGGTCAAGGAGTGAAAAGACACCAACAGTTATAATCACGTCATGTATCAGGGCAACAATGGCACCCATGGCATATTTAAGATTCATGTACCAGAAAAGACCAAGTGTAACTATCATGGCCGCAGTTATTAAAATAGGGATGCCAATCTTGAATATGGCCAGGAAATAGACCAGTGACATCAATGCTCCTGCTATTACTCCGGATGCCAACCATTTCATCTCAAATCTGCCTGATATATATATGGCAATAAAAAGTACCGAGTAAAAAATGGCAAGTAATGCCTGTGTTCTTAGGTCTTTTCCCACCTGTGAGCCAACCATTTCAATCCGTCGTATTTCAGGTTCAACACCGGTAGACTTTTTTAGTGCCTCAGTAACTGATTGTGCCAAACCATCTCCACTTAATTCTGCATTACTTGTTCTAATGAGAAACTCACTATTACCTGCTTCACCAAAATTCTGGACAGAGGCATTCTTTACCCCCATTTGATTTAGCCCTAAACGTATTTTTTCAATTGTAATATTCTGTGAAAATTTTACCTGTATCAGTGTGCCACCAGAAAAATCAATTCCATAATTTGGACCACCGTGAATAACAAGTGAAACTATGCTTATGATAATGAGGGAAAGTGAAACAGAGTATGCCTTCACTCTTATCCCTGTAAAATCGATATTAATACCGGGTTTGATAAACTGCATCATTATCTTTTATCTTCCTTCATTTTTTGTTGTGCCCATCAGTGGGGCATCTCCATTATATGTTTATGTGGACACCTGTCAGAAGTTAATCCATCATATACTTAATCTGGATATTTTTCTTACAGAGACAAAATATTGAAAAATACTTTTTGAAAGTATAAGTGCCGTAAACATACTGGAAATCAGGCCAAGTGCCAGTGTAATTGCAAATCCCTTTATAGGTCCTGTGCCAAACTGGAAAAGAACAATGGCAGAGATTAATGTAGTGATATTAGAATCAATAATGGTAACCGCTGCCCGCTCAAAACCAGCATTGACTGCTGCTGCCACTGTTCTACCCGATGCCAGCTCTTCCCTGATCCTCTCATAGATAAGCACATTTGCATCTACTGCCATACCAATTGTAAGGGCAATACCTGCAATACCCGGAAGCGTCAATGTTGCCTGAAATGCTGCAAGCCCTGCAGCAAGCATAATTGCATTAACCACAAGGGCTATGTCTGCAATAAGTCCTGCCCCTTGATAGTAGATTGCCATGAATAATACCACAGCAAGCCCGCCAACTATACTTGCTATCAGCCCCATCTTGATCGAATCAGCACCAAGGGTTGGTCCTACTGTTCTCTCCTCAATAATTTTTACAGGTGCAGGCAGTGCTCCTGCTCTTAGAACAATAGCAAGGTCTTTTGCCTCATCCATTGTAAAATTACCGGTAATTCTCGCCTTGCCGCCAGCAATCTTGTCCTGTATTACAGGTGCGGAATAGACATTCTTGTCAAGGACAATTGCAAGTCGTTTCTTGATGTTTTCCCCTGTTATTCTCTCAAATATCCGTGCCCCTTTTCTATCAAATTCAATGCTAACGTAAGGTTCGTTAAACTGGGAATCTATCTCAACTCTCGCATCTGTAAGGGCACTTCCATCCAGCAGCACTCTTTTTTGAATCAGAAAAGGAACTTTACCGGTAGAACCCGAGCTTTTTTTATTATCATCAAGCTGATATAGAAGCTCGTCTCCTGGTTGCACCTTTCCTTTTACCGCTGCATCAACATTTCCATTTTCATCCACAAGCTGGAAATTGAGCCTTGCCGTTTTGCCAATCAGCTCTTTGGCTCGCTTTGTATCTTTAATTCCAGGAAGCTGAATCTGAATTCTATTTTCACCCTGTAGCCTGATATCAGGTTCGCTTACACCAAATTCATCTATACGGTTTCGGATAGTCTCAAGTGCCTGTTCTGTGGCAAGTTTTTTTATATTCAGCGATTCCTGCTCCGGAAGAGATAATACTACACGGTGTTTATCTCCATCAGAGGTAGTCGATGCCACTTTAAAATCATTAAAGTTTTCTGTTACAATAGTGTTGAATCCCTTAAGGTTTTCTTCCCCCTGAATCTCGACAGTTATGGTATGTTGGACACTTGAAGATACCGTGCTGTCTGACACTCCGGTTGATATACCAAGATGTTTAATATCTTTTTTTCTAAGTTCCTGTTTGAGTTCATCAGTTGTACGCTCAATGGTGGTTTCAACAGCTTTTTCTGTCTGCACCTCAAGAACCAGATGCATACCACCCTGGAGATCAAGTCCAAGATTTATTTTTTTATGGGGCCAGATGCCAGCATTGAAGGTGGGTATAAGATAAATAATCGATCCCACCAGTATCACTATGTTGACCACTCCCCGCCATGTAAACATT
>CAXNND010000021.1:0-10885 GCA_964203105.1 Desulfamplus sp. | reverse complement strand
TATCGCTCAGTTGAATACATTTATTAAAAAAATGAGTTAAGCCTTACCAAAATTATTAACTAAATCAAATATTTAACCTATAGACACAAGATTTGACAACTTGTAAAAAGTTGTCAAATCTATCCAGCTTTGCTATTTCAACCATCTTTTTCATACTGCCTATTAATTTACGATTCCCTGTTATTTAAAAAACGATTGAAATTTGACTATATATGTGCGAATAAATTGCATATCGACAATTGAGAAATAGCTGTTCTATCACAAGATGCCTTTCAGTTTTTGTTTTGCCAATTCAATCTGCCATACTCTTTATTAAGAACAACAGGAAGCCATGAATAATCAACAATCCACTAAAACAGATAATGCAAATTATGAAATTCCTTCCCATCTTATAGACTTACTCCTCAATGTTATCCTTGACATCATGCAGGCTGAAACTGGTTCGATCATGCTCACCGGAGAAAACAGTGATGAATTGAAGATCGCAAGTGCAAGAGGATTAAAGGAAGAGATCATCAAAAATACCCGTGTCCGTCTCGGATGCGGCATTTCCGGTAAAATTACTGCTGACGGCAAACCACTTTTAATAAAGCGACAGGATTTGGAGAGACGCGGTAATATCAATTCCTCAGACCTCATAAAGCCAGACATTGAAACATCTTACATTATTCCCATAACCCTTTTTAATGGAGCTGTTGGAACTGTCAATATCAACTCCATTCAAATCCCACTGGAATCACTTCAAGAAAAGCATGAAATAATACAGGATATCATCGCCAGGTTCTACGAGTACCTCGTTCAAACCCAACTTCCCCCCTCCCATGATATCCCACCTTCCCATCTATACATGATGAATATCTTCAGGGAATATAATGTGCTGAGGGAGTTGAGAATAGTTTTTGATTATATTTTTCAACTGATCACAGATATCAGCGGGATACAAAAGAAGGGAGTTTTCTGTCTTAAAAACAAAGAGTCTGGTTTTTTTGATCTGGTATTGGGCTACGGATTTGAAACAAAAAATTATCGTGATATATATGAAGATTTAATTCCATGCCTGAAGACATCCACAGTTGAAACGTATTGTAATATAAGAATATTCAACAAACAGGAGCTATCTCTGACAGCGAGGAGCTTTAATGAGGATTACCTGATATTGTTTCCATTGACCACAACAAGCCACGAAAGTGGAAAGAGCACCATACAGGGTCAACTGATACTTTTAAATGATGAACCTCCAGAGACTATCAGCAAAAAAGAGAATTTGCTTAAAACCATCTGCGATATTGCAGCCAAAACAATAGACAAATCCAACACCAATAGAAACTATCACGATCTTACCTACACAGACAGTTTAACAGGAACATATAACTACGGTCTCTGGTGGAAAAGATTAAATGAGGAGTACAGCCGCTCAACCAGGGAAAAAAATGTGAGCATATCCCTGCTTCTTCTTGATGTTGATCACTTTAACAACATCAACCTCTCTCACGGATACATGGCAGGGGATCATGTACTACGATTCATTGCTGATAAAATCAAATCCTGTGTCCGTTCCAATGATATAGTGGGGAGAATAGGAGGAGAAGAGTTCGGAGTAATCCTGCTTCAATCCTCCAAAGAGTCAACCTCAATGATTGCAGACCGGATTCTGAAATCGGTTTCCAACATGGCAAGAGAGATGAATATTGACCTTGAGGTTCCGGTAACATTAAGCGGAGGTATTGCCTCTCTACCCATGGATGCAGATACACCTGACACACTTGTTGAAAAGGCACACACAGCGATGGTCTCAGCAAAAATCATGGGGGGGAACAGAGTCAAATCATTTAATACGCTTGAGGAGTAGGCTATGTTATTTTCAATCCGAACCACAAAGGGATTTCTTTCCATACTGTTTTTTGATACTTTTTTAGCCTACCTGAGTTTTGGAACAATTTTCTTCTTGTTGCCAGGACACATGCCATGGCTGAATAAGGATACAACACTTAACGGTAATATTATCTTTTTTATATTTACCATGATTCTCCTCATCTCCCTTGCAATCAACCGACTTTACCAGCCTGTTAATTGTATCTATCTTGCAGATCTGATCAAAAAAATAATTCCAGCCTTCTTCAGTGCCTTTTTTTTCTTCTCCACACTTTTCTTTTTTTTCCCCAATCTCATTGATAAAAACTGGCATATTCTTCCTGTGCTGATACTGTTTTTCTCAGCCATAATCCTATTCAGACTCCATGTATTCTTCAATATGAAAGAGAACCGTGAAAAAATACTACTGCTCGGTATTTCCGAGCAGGGAAGGGAAATTATCAAAGAGTCCGTTGAAAAAAGAATGCGGGGCTATGATATTATAGGTTTTGCAACAGCTATGGACTCGCAGATGGAATCAACTGTTCATAATGTACCGGTATTGGGACATATAAAAGAGCTGGAATCGATCATCTCAACCCACACTATCGATACAGTCGTTGTCACTTTAAGAAGCAGAAGGGGTAAACTACCTGTGGATCAACTCCTTAATTGTAAATTCAAAAACATCAGGATTCTGGAGGGGGCACAATTTTATGAAATAGCCAAACAAAAAATATTGATTGATGATTTTTTCAAACCAAGCAGTTTTATATTTGAAGAGGGCTTTTACTATACATCCCTTCACGAATTCATGAAACGGGCACAGGGACTTTCTGTCTCCATAATTTTGCTGATACTTCTCTCACCTGTTCTGTTTATCACGGCAATATTGATTAAACTTGAATCGCCAGGTCAAATTTTCTATCTGCAGGAGAGGGTAGGGCTACATGGCAGAATCTTCAAATTATTGAAATTTAGATCCATGACAGAGACAGCAGAAAAAGAGTCAGGACCTAAGTTTGCGATCAAGGGAGATATGCGAGTCACCCGTATTGGAAAGATTATCAGGAAGATTCGTCTGGATGAAGTGCCGCAGCTTATCAATATATTTATGGGAGATATGGATCTCGTTGGTCCCAGACCAGAGCGGGAGGTCTTTGTCAATGAGCTTGAGAAAATAGTACCCTATTATGCCCTCCGCCATTCAGTCAGACCTGGATTGACCGGCTGGGCACAGGTGAACTATCCCTATGGAGAGAACTTTGAAGACAGCGAGGAGAAGCTAAAGTATGACCTCTATTATATCAAGCACTACTCCTGGTATCTTGACATGCAGATTTTTTTTATGACAGTCAGAGAGATTATATTTGCCAAAGGGCATTGATCCTGTACTTTATCAGCTCTCATTATACTTCTTTATAATTTCAATATGAGTGACATTCTGATATCCACGCGGTAGTCTTTTCCCTCTGTATCCACGTCTGCCATGATAATTATGCTGGTTGGACGGGTTGAGTTTCAGGGTATGTTTTCCGGCATTTATAAGAACTGATGAATCAGAAGGTACTATTTTTAATAACCGGAGTCGTTCTCCGCTGCTTTTTGCCAGCTCTTCAACTGGAATGCCAATTATCTTGTTTCCTTTACCTTTTTCTAATATTGGCATTTCACTTACTGGAAATATAATACATCTGCCAGCAGTTGTGATGGCAATGAGGATATCTGTTTCCGGATTGTGAACAAATTCAGGGGGCATTATCTCTGCATATCCGCTCAGAGCTTCATTCTGATTATTGTTTGAATTTTCTTTTGAATTTATGGCTGAATATCCTGCAAGATTAATCATAGCTTTCCCCTGTTTTACCCTTGTAAACAGGTTTGAGATTTGAGTAACAAAACCAAACCCTGTATCAGATGCAAGAAGAATCAAATCGTTATCCTCACCTGTAACCATGAACTTTATTGAGACTTCAGGTTTTAAAATAAACCTGCCTGTCAAAGGTTCACCCATTCCTCGGGCTGAAGGAAATGTGTGAGATGGTAGAGAATAGCTCCTGCCACTGGAGTCAAGAAATATGGTCTGACGATTACTCATGGTTCTGGCAACAAAGAGCAGTTCGTCGCCTGATTTGAACTTCACCTTTTCAGGATCAAAATCATGCCCCTTTGCAGACCGTATCCATCCATTTTTTGAAAGAATAATGGTAAGGGGTTCGATATTGATAATCTCCTCTTTGGAGAATGCCTCTGACTCTTTTCGCTCTTTTATAGGAGACCTCCGTTCATCGCCGTGAGTTTTGATATCCTGACGGATCTCTTTTTTAATCAGGCTGTTAAGAAGCGTTTGAGATGATAGGGTTTTGTCTATAAATGTCCGCTCTCTATCAAGCTCATCATGCTCTGTTCTGATTTTAATCTCCTCAAGTTTTGCAAGATGGCGAAGTTTTATCTCAAGTATGGCATCTGCCTGAAGGTCGCTCAACCCAAATTTGTTTATCAATGCGGATTTTGGCTCATCTTCATTTCTTATAATTTCAATGACAGCATCAATATTAAGAAATGCGATCAGAAGACCATCAAGTATATGGAGTCGTTCAACTACCTGATTCAGCCGATGTTCAAGCCGTTTTGTCACTGTGCCGACCCTGAATGATATCCACTCCTTAAGTATGGTCAGGAGGTTTTTGACCTCTGGTTTCCCGTTTATTCCTATCATGTTCATGTTCACCCTGTATGAACGCTCAAGGTCTGTAGTCGCAAACAGGTGATCCATAAGTGCAATGGTGTCGAATTTACCGGCTTTGGGGACAATCACCACGCGTGTTGGATTTTCGTGATCAGACTCATCACGCAGATCAACCACCATTGGAAGACGTTTTGCCTCCATTTGAGCTGCAATCTGCTCAATGATTCGTTCACCAGAAGCGTGAAAGGGTAGGGCGGTTACAACAATTTCACCATCTTCAACATGATATTTTGCCCGCATTTTTATCCTTCCACTGCCTGTCAGATACATCTCTTTTATTTCACTTTGCGGAGTTATGATTTCTGCCTTGGTAGGATAGTCAGGACCTTTGACAAACTCCATAATGGCTGAAATTGCTGAGTTATGGTTGTTGCTTGAGTCAGGATTACTCGTACCAGAATTGCCTAAATCGTAATTACCGACATCGGGATTATCCAGTAAGTAAATACAGGCATTGGCAACCTCTACAAGATTATGTGGCGGAATGTCTGTTGCCATTCCAACAGCAATACCAGTGGTGCCATTAAGTAGAAGATTTGGAAGTCTTGCAGGAAGAAGTCGTGGCTCTTTCAGGGTGCCATCAAAGTTTGGACTCCATTCAGTTGCACCAAGATTGATCTCTGACAGAAGAAGTTCAGCATATTTGGAGAGGCGAGACTCTGTATATCTCATTGCTGCAAATGACTTAGGATCATCTTGTGCACCCCAGTTTCCCTGACCATCCAAAAGTGGATACCTGCATGAAAAAGGTTGAGCAAGCAGCACCATCGCTTCATAACAGGCTGTATCTCCATGTGGGTGAAATTTGCCAAGAACGTCCCCAACAGTTCTTGCAGATTTTTTATACTTTGCAGCAGCAGAGAGTCCAAGTTGGCTCATGGCATAGACGATTCGCCGCTGGACAGGTTTTAGACCATCTCCAATGTGGGGCAGGGCACGATCAAGAATTACATACATTGAGTAGTTAAGATATGCCTTTTCCGCGAAATCTTCAAAAGGCATCCGTTCAAAATCTTCAACAACTGCTGATAAAGGTTGAACCATCTTGTTTATTTAATCTCCGTCATTGAAAACAGTTAATCCTGTTCATCCGTTTATTTCGTATATACCGATTCTGACAACATTATTTTACCCTTAAATCTCCATGATATTACCTCTGGTTTCAATCCATCTGCGACGATCAGAAGCCCTGTTTCTGGCAAGAAGCTTGTCCATCAATTCAAAGACACAGTTGTTGCTCTGATATTGATCATTCTCAATTTTATATTCACTACTATCCACTTTATCGATATTGCTCTTCATGTCAGAAATTATCTCCAGTTTTTCAAATGGCTCGACAACAAGCTGAACTAACCTTCGAGTATCGGGGGCAATGGTCGTTTCACGCAGTTGAGAAGGATTCATCTCCCCAAGACCTTTAAAACGCTGAACATTTATTTTACCAGCTTTTTTTCTTCGCTCAATTTTTCTTATTATACTGTCCCGCTCCGATTCATCAAGAGCATAAAAAACCTCTTTAGCAACATCAATACGATAAAGAGGAGGCATTGCGACAAAAACATGACCATTTCTTACCACTTCATAAAAATGTCTGAAAAACAGAGCACAAAGTAGAGTCGCAATATGCAGACCATCCGAGTCAGCATCAGCAAGAATGCAGATTTTGTGATATCGAAGTTCTGATATATCGGGAAGATTATTGAGCGATGAGCTGCTTTTATTTGTAGTATTCCGGGTAATACTGCACGGATCAACACCAATTGCAACTGATATGTCGTGTATCTCTTTGGATGCAAGGAGCGTTTCCGGATCGGTTTCCCATGTGTTGAGAATTTTGCCACGCAGAGGTAGAATCGCCTGAAATCGTCTGTCTCGTGCCTGCTTTGCTGATCCGCCTGCAGAATCTCCCTCTACCAGAAAGAGTTCACTCTTTTCAGGGTCTCCGCAGGTACAGTCAGAGAGCTTACCGGGCAGGGCAGGTCCACTTTTAACCTGCTTTCTGGTGATAATCTTGGCACGTTTGAGGCGGTTTCTTGCATTTTCAAGGGCAAGCTGTGCGAGTTTTTCCCCTTTATCTGTATTTTGATTGAGCCAGAGGCTGAAAGCATCTCTGACAACAGATGAGACAATAGCGGCACAGTGTCGAGAGGAGAGTCTCTCTTTTGTCTGCCCTGAAAATTGTGCATCAGTGAGTTTAACCGAGAGAATAAAGCCGATATTTTGCCATATATCTTCAGGTGCAATCGAGACTCCTTTTGGGAGCAAATCCCTGAAACCGCAAAACTCTCTGATCGACTCCAAAAGCCCTGACCTGAATCCATTTACATGTGTGCCGCCCTGGGGAGTTGGTATAAGGTTTACGTAACTTTCGCAAAGATAGCCATTTTTGCTATTGGCTCGGTTTTTACTATTACCAGTATCAATTTTATTATTATTTGCATTTAGATTGTCATCTTCTGTTCCACTGCCGTTGTTATCTGTTGTCTCGTCTGCTGCCCAGTCAACTGCAAAGGCAACTGCTGCATCATCTGTCTTTTTATCGCATGTGAATGGGTTACTAAATGGATTACCTAAAATGGTTTGAAGATTTCCAAAAGATTCTGCAAGATAATCCTTCAGTCCGTTTTCAAACTGCCACTCTTGTCTCTCACCCGTAGCTCTATCTAAAAAAGTAACTAATAATTTAGGACAAAGGACAGCTTTTGCCTTTAGGGTGTGTTGAAGGGATTTTTTAGAAAATTGTTCTCTCTCAAAATAGGATTTATCAGGATAGAAACGGAGTGTTGTACCAGTAGATTTAAGCGGTACTTTGTCAATAATTTCAAGCTCTTGTATTTTAAATCCACTTTCAAAACATATCCTGTAGATAAATCCGTTTCTTCTAATCTTGACCTCAAGATGCGTGGAGAGTGCATTTACAACGGAAACACCAACCCCATGCAGACCACCGGAAAATGTGTAATCTTTACTCGAAAACTTTGCACCAGCATGGAGTTTGGTCATAATCAGCTCAACTCCTGAAATTCCCTCTTCAGGGTGAATATCAACCGGCATACCACGACCGTTGTCTCTAACCTCAAGCGAGTTGTCCTCATGTAGAACTACATCAATCCTGCTTGCATGACCAGCAATTGCCTCATCAACGCTGTTGTCAATCACCTCATGTGCAAGGTGATCCGGACTTGATGTATCTGTGTACATGCCAGGTCTGCGTTTCACAGGGTCAAGACCCTTTAGCACCTCAATTGATTCGGCGTTATATGCACCTGATTGTATTTGACGTTTATTTTGTTGAGGTTCAAAAGAGGACATATCCGCCCGTTTTTCCACTGCTTTGTTTCCCATGCTGTTTTTTGTTGTATCAAATAAGTCCATACTGGTTCAGTTGTCCTGTATTTTTTCCCTCGGTTCTTTCTTGTTTCTGAACAAAAAAAGCAGCGGGCATCACTGCCCACTGCTTTGCTGATATTTACATAAACATTGAAGTGATTCTAATCTCTTGAGTTTCCAAATATACGAAGCAGCATCAAAAAAAGATTTATAAAATCAAGATAGAGGGTAAGAGCACCCATGATAGCACCTTTTCTTACCATCGTGCCGCTGATATCTGCAGGCTGAGTCAGTGCCATCTCCTTGAGCTTTTGGGTATCATAGGCAGTCAGTCCCACAAAAACAAGAACTCCAACATAAGAGATGATCATGTTCATTGCCGAGCTTTTGAAAAATACATTCAACAGAGACGCAATGATAATTCCAATAAGTCCCATCATCATAAATCCACCCATTGACGTAAGATCACGTTTTGTCACCATGCCATAGACACTGCATACAGCAAAGGTCAAGGCACAGACAAGGAATGTGGATGCAATTGAAGCTCCTGAGTATGCAAGAAAAATTGATGCAAGCGTTGCACCATTAAGAACAGAATAGGCTACAAAGAGTCCGGTTGCTGTTGATGCATTCATCTGCTGAACTCTGGCACTAAGATAAAATACCATAGCAAGCTCGCCAATAATCAATCCAAAAAATACAAGCCGATTTCCAAAAATAAGCTGGAGCAGGGCAGGGGTACTTGCAACGTAATAGGCTGTAAAAGCTGTTAGTGCAAGACCTATAGCCATCCAGTTATATACACTCCTGATAAAGGAGTTTACCCTGACAAGGGATTTTGAATTGTCAAACGATGAATAAGAGTCCATTTTTAAAACCTCCTGGTTATTTTCTATTGTTGTTTTGTAAAACTATTTGTTAAACGAACTGTTATTGAACAAATATTGAGTAAAAATATAACACAAGAGGAGAGGTTTTCAAGTCTTTTCGTATTTGACCAGTTTGTGTCTAATTTATATCAGGGCGTTATTTCATCCTTAACCATGGAAAAACCAGTCAGGGCAGGGTGGGGTGGGGGTAAAAGAAAGATTGTGCTGATACTTAAGTGTCATGCTATAATGTAAAAATAAAAGTTAACATAATAGCTATTATAGGACATTATAAAATATAAAAAACAAATGTATCTTTTTATCCAAAAAAATAATACTGATACTAAAAATTCAATGTTTTGTCCAACAAATCTTCGATTTTTTTTATTTGTCATTATGACTTGGCTGTTTTATAAAAAAAAATTTTATGTTAGATGGTATCACCTTTATTAAATCTCGTTGATAATATTATTCGCCACTTTTGTCAGCAAGCATAGCTCATTATGTTTCTATTTACGGTAAAACGGTAAAACAGGATTATGACTGGTAAAAAAAGACGCCTCACCTCCAAAAATTCTCCAACAGACAAGCAGGATATTTTGGGTCACATATATACAGTTTCCACCTTGACAAGGGAGATAAAAAGCCTTCTTGAAGATACATACCCCTTTATCTGGGTTACAGGTGAGATTTCCAACTGTGCCCTACCCTCTTCCGGACATGCCTATTTTTCGCTCAAAGATAGTGAATCTCTGATTAACTGTATCATGTTCCGCAACCAGAGAGGTCGGCTTCTTTTCAATCTTGAGAACGGCATGAAGATAATCGGTATAGGCAGACTCTCCCTGTATGAGCCACGCGGGACATATCAACTTATATTTGAACATATAGAGAGCTCGGGAACAGGTGCTCTTCAGATTCGTTTTGAACAATTAAAGAAACAGCTTGCACTTGAGGGACTTTTTGATGAATCGCATAGGCAACAGCTCCCTTTTCTCCCCTCAAAGCTATTTATCATAACATCTCCTGATGGTGCGGTTATCAAGGATATTATCAATGTATCACAGAGACGATTTCCAGGGATTGCCCTCTCTATAGTTCCGGTAAAGGTTCAAGGAGATGGTGCAGAGACGGAAATTAAAGAGGCAATTGAGTTAGTCAACAAGGTTGCTGTTAAATATAAACCGGATGCTCATATTACAAACGAGAAAGAATCAGAGCCTGTGATTATAATTGCCCGCGGCGGAGGCTCTCTTGAGGATTTATCAGCCTTTAACTCTGAAACAGTTGCCAGAGCCGTGTTTGACTCCAAAATACCCGTAATCTCAGCAGTTGGACACGAAACTGATTTTACTATATGCGATTTTGTGGCTGATTTGCGAGCACCCACCCCTTCAGCAGCAGCAGAGATTGCTGTTCCTGAATTCCATTCCATTAAAAGCTCACTTTCTACCTTGAAAAAACGTCTTGATGACGCACTAAAAAATCAAGTCATGTCACTTGAACAGGAAAAGCAAAGATTGACATCCTCATTACACAGGGCAATGTCAAACATAATTCAGCAGAACAGAGCAAAACTCATCACTGCCGTTTCACAACTTAAAGCATTAGGTCCAATGGCGGTTCTTGAAAGAGGATACAGTATAACCAGATTGTGTGATAACTCTATCAATTCTGATCTTAAAATCTGTGATAATGGCAAAATATTATTAGATGCAGCCGATACCTCTCAAGGAGATACTGTGGAAGTGATTCTTGCAAAAGGCAGATTGATGTGTCGGGTAGATGAAAGCAGAGCGGATTGATTGTAAAAACAAGAGGCTTTAGTAATAGTTATGAAGAATAATACAAAAACAAATAACTATACAGAAACAAATTATTTGGTTTCTGTATCTGACATGATGATGGGACTACTATTTATCTTTATCATCATCATGGTCTATTTTGCTTCGACTGCACAAAAAATGGAGTTGAGTGCGGCGGAATCTCAAAAAAAAGCTCAAAAAGCAGAAGTTGCTGCAAAAGATGCTGAAATTAGAGCTCAGGATGCACTAAAAAGGCTATCTAATTCTAAAGAAACAAGAAC
>CAXNND010000020.1:0-10935 GCA_964203105.1 Desulfamplus sp. | reverse complement strand
AGATGTTCAAGAGCATTGATAAGCATTTCAAATATGGCTCTTTTCTGTTCAAGCAGTGATGCAAGTGAAGTTGCCTTCGCCCTATGCGTCTCGATCTCTGACGAGCTGAAGATAGGTGTCTCTATAAATGCGATCCGTCTGCCTGCCATGTCGTTAATCACGCTATTGCACTGTTGAAGATTCTCGGCAACAACTGCACTTTCAAGCTCTACGGTCAATCTGTTTCTTATCTGTCGATAGTAGTTAAAAGTTGCAGCAAGTCCGATACATACCATTGCAAAGAGCAGGATAAGTATATATCCCATCTGTTTTTTTATCTGACGCTGTTTTTTTGCACTCTCCTCTTTGCGTATAAGTATCTTGACAGGCGGAACTATCTCTTCTGGTATCGGAAGACGATAGAGATTGACCTCGTCCCATAGCGATTTTATTCCGTTATGGGAACTTCTCGCAATCTTCTCTTTGATCTCTTGAATTTTGTCTTCATAGCTTTTTTGTATCTCTAAAGACTTGATCTGCTGCTTATACCAGTTGAGTGCATTTGCATATACGATCTGCAAGGATGGTTCTGGTTTAAAATATCTGTTTTTTTCAAGATTCTCATAGGCTGTAATGGCATTGCCAAGAGCTTCGACATTGCCTGACTGGAATGAGATACCGATCCGGCTTACAGTCTCCTGCTCCTCTTGACGAAGGTTCTCCAGATACTGCTCTTCAATAAAGGTCGCCAACTCCTTAACAGCTATACTCTCGGTCGATATGCTCCAGGGCTGTTTTATCTCAACTATCAACCTTGCAATACCGTTGATATCTTTATCCTGCCTGAACCGATCAATATCCTCTTTTATCCTCTCAAGATAGGCTGTTTCAAATTCAGCAAGGTTAGATTTCCAGTCTGGATTATCAGGGTTTTTTTTCGCAATCTCTCTGAGAATGGCAACGCATTGCCCTAAATGTCCCTGATTATTTGCCCGTCTGAGCTGTTTGAGGAGAGGTTCAATGGTCGATTCCATTGAAAAGCTCCTCATAATCTCATTAAGGGCTTCCATATTAAGCTCCTGAGGGAGAGTCCAACCCTTTGCCTTACAGAGATTTCTCCATCCAGCAGCAACTTCACCAATCTGATGAGACAGATCAATAAGGTGTGGGTCATAACCTGCCTCATCAAGTGCCTGCTGGATCATGTTGTTCTGAATAAGGGCAGCACATTTTTTGAGCCGTTCATTTACAACCTCACACTGTCCGGCATAAGTTGTGGCAACCATGAGAGGATCATGTTCATCAGCCTTATCAGGGTCAGAGACTATTCGTTTTATAAGTTTTATTGTTTCTGTTATTTTCATATTTTGTCAGTTTTATTTCTCTTGCCAAGAAATTTCGATCCAATTCTTAATTGCAGCGAATCTGCCTATGTTCCAATTATTTACAGTTCAAAGAAAAAACTGGATAGATCCTGTTGCTCTGCTTGTCTGTGTAATCAATTCTCAACTCTTTAAATCGCGATTTTTTCATAATGGAGTTAAAATCATCGCTGGCAACTACAAGTTGAATAAAAAATGTTTTAACATTTTGATTGTTATCAATTTTGAGCGACACGACCGGATAAAATATCAGCTTATCCTCAGCCTGTTTTCCAACATCCTCAATTTTTTCCGAGCCATTCTCTTCAAAGTCAGCCATTTTCTCCTTTAATTCAATAAATCCGGTTAAATCTTCCGAGGAGAGAATTGACATAACTTCTGACAGCAGAGTTGATGTTTTGGCATTAAACCTGATTTCAAGCGTATTGTCTTCTATACCCCCTGAAATCATTGATTCATCAATGCAGAGAGGGCTTACCCATATCAAATCGACATACCCCCTTGAGGGGAGATCAAGATATATCACAGAGTACAAATTTTTATTGTAAAGAGAGAGCTTTTTCGCTGAAACAGCTCCAGCAGGCTCTCTTGCCCCTTTTACAATTATATCCCAGTCTGGAGTATCATTGGTTATTGGTGGATCGATCTCTGCATCAATTTCAGTGCCGTCAATTTTAACAAGACGGCATCGCATATTTTCAAGATCAGAGGTGTTAGCAGTGATCTGTGTGAGCATGTTGTCTCTATCTTCATAGAATCCCAATACCATTTTTTTATCTGTTTTGCTTTTAACATTAACCGTTTCAGTCTGAACGACAAGAGTGCTGTTCAGTTCGTGTCCGGCTTTTGTATCTTGTATCGCTTTGTCTCCGAGTGTTTCATCCATCGATAGATCAGCGTCATTGGGGGAAGTGTTATTTGAAAAGAGTATGTATAAAAAGAGAACTCCAGTTGCACAGATAATGGATACCAATATCCATAAAACTCTTTTCCTGCTGCCTGATAGAGATTTAAGGCTATTTTTTTCAGGCAGAGTTCTCTGTTCCAACCCTTTCCCTGATTCTATTCCAATGTCAGCCTCAGACGCGGATAATGACTCTGTTGAATTTTGCTCCTCCGGTTTTTCAGATTCTCTATTTTCAACTACTCTTCCGTGAACCGTTTTAGTGACAAGATCAATTACAAGTGAATCAGGATATTTTTGAATCAGACTGACCGCATAATCTATAGAGCTAACATGCAAATTTCTGGTCACTGTCGGACAAAATCGCCATAGACAGTCAGAATCAACAGGTTTTGATATAAAATAGGTGTTAAAGGTGATATCCCATCTCTTTTCGGGAGCAACCAGATTCAAAGCCTCAGCAACAAGATGTAGCCACTGTTTTTTATACGATGTGCCCCCATTTTCAGGATTAAAAAGGATAAATGAGGGTGTTTTCAGATCATGTTCTGCTGATCTTGCAACCATTAATGCAGGTTCTGCATTACCAAAAATATTGCTCCAGTGGCTAACCTGAAACTTTTTATAATCTTGTGAAATTTCAGCCGCTGCATCAGGTTGTTGTATATGAGCTGCTGCATTTTGAACTGCTGCAACAGCTTGTTGCAATCGATCTTTGGAAAGGGTGCATGGGTTCTGACTCCACTCTTCGACAAAAAGATTCTTGTCAAGCATCAAGGATGCCGGACCACCTTCCAAATTGACCCTTTCATTGCTCTCAAGCACAATATGATGGGCAATCTTGTTCTCTCGCCCTGTGTAATCCCTGCCAGAGACAGCAACTCTGGACAGTATTGATATTGCATCTTTTGGAGCTTTGGCACTGTAGTCAGTGGTTGGTTTTAAGGCATAATCCCGACTCGCTTTAAAACTGTAGTGGCTGTAAATTTCAGGATTCTGTTTATACAGAGGATGTCCAACTGGATAGATGAATTGATATCCACTTAAAGACTCACAAAGCTGAATATAACTCTTGGGCATACCCTCTGTATATGCAACCGAGGTAAAGCCTGATGTTCCGCTCTGCAACCCTCTGGGGTATGATGTGTATATCAGTTCAAACATCATAATTCTCCGGTAACCATAATTTACAAAAAACAGAGGAGATAATATATCAATCTCTAACGCACCAATCGCCTCTGCATGAATCTCTACCCCGCATCAATCACTACCACATTATGGGGTAATATAGGGGATATATCCCATTTTCGACAGAATATAGAGAAACGGCACCTCAACCCATAACGGATTGATATCCTTGGGATGCACACCTTTATCATCTGGTTGATGACCAATGGCACTTACAGGAAGATAGATCACATTGTCAGCAAACGCCTCTATGGTATTAACAAATTCCGGTGTAAATCTGCAAAATACCTCTCTGATAGCAGCAGATATCTGTTTAATATGGGACATATCCAACACACCCATCTGATCTCTATCGCTTCTGACAGAACTATTTCTTTTAATAAAACGGTATGGCAGCCTATTCAGACCTAACCCCTCCTGATTAAAATAGTCTGTTAAAAGATCTGCCTTTGAGACCCCGACCACAATCGGCTTATGAAACCTGTCTTTGACATTAAGTCCTGTATGCTTTCTGAGCCGGTCAATTGTTTCAATGAGTATTTTTTGCTGCTGATAGACTGTCTGTAGAACCTTTCCCCGTAAGGAGCCATTTATTATACGGGTAAATCTTGGGTCTGCTGTGGGGTCAAAGAGGAATAGAAGACCACTTGCACGCAATATGTGGAGAGAGCCTGGTTTCTGTATCATATCCTGACCAGTCTGAAAATGTTCTCCTGCATTATCATAAAATGCAAGGGTGTTCTGGATACATTCATTACGTTCACACCGATCAGTTGACAAGAGTGAAAAGATTGCGGGCAGAGGAAGAAACATACTTACAGCGTTGATCTTCACCTCTTTTGCAGTATGAGCTGATTCAATCTGTGTCTTTTCAATTGCGTTGTAATCAACACCGCGGGCAGGAAGAAAGAGCTTCTCCTCATAACTGTTGATCCACTGGTTTGTCACGTTGTCAATATCTTCAAAGTTCAGTCCGAAATATTCTGGCAGAACTGTTCTAAGTCTCCATGTGGAGGTTGCAAGATAGTAGGACTTGCCTGAGCCTGGAGTGCCAATAATCGAAAAAAAAAAGCGGATAGCTGTCGAGGAATGGTGTTGGAATCCGCAAGTGACATCGGGGACATGCCATGTCAGGACAGATCTCTCCCCTGCTGTCCAACGCCCTTCGGAGAGGCTTGATATGCCTTGGCATAAATCTTTGCTGCTCATCATAACCAAGAACCGGATCCCCCATCAGTGAGGGATGTCGGGCAATATAGAGCAGATCCTCAGGTTTGAATCCACTCCAGCAGTAAGGGCAGATATGTTTGGACAGGTCATTTGTACCAGATGTCTCTGGAATATGGCTCTTTTCAGCAAAAAGATCTGTAATTTCAAAGGCTTTAATACGATTTTTCAATCCTGAATGCCACGCATCGTCCAGAGGGAGCAGCAGCCCATCCCTGACAGCTTTTAACATTTCCGGCAATTTTACCGGTCCATGCTCTCTACCCTCATGCAAATAGAACCACTCAATATCTTTCTCCCTTAAAGCATAGCTCTTTTTCACAGGTATCTGCTCTGTGATGTCAATGTATGCTAATGCAAGGTTTACATCTCCAGCCTTGATCGTGAAACTTTTACCATACTGGGCTGTAAGCCTCTTTTTTTTACCAGTAATGGGTTCGCCATCAAGAAGAGTAGTGCTCTGACCCGCAAGATCGTATATTTCAAGATACTTTCCATCTTTGATTAGGACAAACTGAATGTGGGATTCACAGAGTGACGGATCATGGATAATAACGTCACACTGCATGGAACATCCTAAAACCACAGGAGATGTATTTATGATATGGGGTTTCATACCGTACTTCTCAGGAATTGTGATCTGCCATGCACTTTTTTTCTGGTTGTCTCTTTTAAACAGCATGGGATTGTCTCTTTTCACCCTCTATGTGTTATAAATCAACTGTATGCCCGTTTAAAAATGGCACTCTACCAAGTAAATTGAAAAAAATTATCATATACATGTTTGATTGTAAAGAATGTTGTGTTTTTAATTGAAAATTCTATGGCAGGAAAAAAATCGCAAGCGGTCGGTTGTTACCCCCTAATATTTGCAATAAAAAAGGTATAGATGTTTGCACCTTCTGCCTTATTGATAAGTGCCAATCTTGATTGAGAATTTGACTTTTATGCCACCTTCTGAATATAATAGACTATATAAGAAAAACCTTTTTTCGAGGCACATGTAAATAATTTATAATACGGTGAATCAATATGAAACCAATTTTACCAGCCGATAGAACTAAAGATATCACCCCCTTTATTGTTATGGAGATCATGGAAAAAAGCCATGAAATGGAGGCAAAAGGGATTCATGTGGTGCATCTTGAAGTTGGAGAGCCTGACTGCAATACACCTGAGTGTGTCAGAACTGCTGTAGTCGAGGCATTTGATCAAAATAAAACCAAATATACACACAGCCTTGGGGATATAAGGCTCAGAAGAGCAATTTGCGAATATTACAAGGAGACTTACGGAGTTGATATTACTCCAAACAGGATTCTTGTTACATCAGGAACATCTCCTGCAATGATGCTTCTCTTTTCAGCATTGGTAAATCCTGGAGATGAGATCATTATTTCTGATCCACACTATGCCTGTTATCCAAACTTCATCAGATTTGCCCAGGGAGTTCCTGTCAGGGTGCAGGTGGATGAATCTGAAGGTTTTCTCTATACTCCAGAGGCTATTGCTGCAAAAATAACTCCGAAAACCAAAGCTATTTTAATCAACTCACCCTCTAACCCCACCGGTAATGTGATGTCAAGACAGAGAATGGAGGAGATAACTTCTCTTGCTGATGCCCATGATGTTGCTATAATTTCTGATGAGATTTATCATGGACTGGTTTACAGCGGAAAAGAGCACTCAATTCTTGAAATTACAGATCAGGCATTTGTGTTCAACGGGTTTTCCAAACTCTTTGCAATGACCGGTCTCCGTCTTGGATACCTGATTGCACCGGAATATTTTATCCGTCCAGTTCAGGTGCTTCAGCAGAATTTTTGCATATCTGCCAACTCTGTCATGCAGATTGCGGGGGCATCAGCTCTTAAAAATGCAAAAAAAGAGACGGATGAGATGAGAATAGTATATAATCAACGAAGAGAATATATGATCAAACGGCTTCGTGATATGGGGCTTGGAATCACTGTTGAACCAACCGGTGCATTTTACGTTTTTGCCAATGCAAAACATATCTCAATGAACTCCTACGCACTGGCAATGGATATTTTGGAAAAAGCACATGTTGGAGTAACGCCTGGAGTTGATTTTGGACCTAATGGCGAAGGATATTTGCGATTTTCCTATGCCAACTCAATGGAAAACATTGCTGAAGGTATGGATAGGTTGGAAAGATACTTGAACATAAAACAAGAAGCTGTTTGAATGGTAAAACTTAAATGAGTGCCTTTAACGTCAAAAGATAAAAAAATGATTATAAAGCAGACCGAATTTGTCAAAAGTGCTGTAAATCCATCCCACTTTCCTGAACCTGAGTTCCCTGAAGTGGCATTTGCCGGTAGATCCAATGTCGGAAAATCTTCCCTGATCAACACTATAGTAAACCGTAAATACCTTGTCAAAACAAGTGCCAAACCAGGTTGCACCCAGTTGATTAATTTTTTCAAGATTAACAACAACACCTTTTTTGTTGATCTCCCTGGATATGGATATGCGAAGGTTTCAAAGACGATCCGTTCACAATGGGGTGGCATGGTGGAACGCTATCTAAATCAGCGAGCCAACCTTATGGGGGTTGTACTTCTGATCGATATAAGACGGGAGCCTCAAAAAGAGGAGTTGCAACTGATCGAATGGCTCGGTCTGCGTGGTATTCCATGTTTGAGAGTGCTGACAAAAGCTGATAAACTATCACGTCAAAAGCAGATCAACCGTGTCAGCGAGATTGCAAAAATTTTGATGTGCAGAAAAGAGGATATTATCCTATTTTCTGCCACATCAAAGCAGGGTAAAGATGATATTCTTCAGGAGCTTAACGCACTTTTTAATGGAGTGCAGCCCCTTCCCTTGTGCGATTCAACACAAACAGACTCGAACATCGAGTAATAACTAACCATAATCAGATGATAATTTTATGACAAATATGAAAAATCAAACATTCAGATCAGGTTTTATTGCCATTGTAGGTGCTCCAAATGCAGGAAAATCAACCCTGCTAAACCGAGTGACCGGAGAGAAAATCTCCATTACATCAAATAAGCCGCAAACTACTCGTGACAGGATACTTGGCGTGGTTGAGCGTCCCATGTCCCAGATAATTTTTGTTGATACCCCTGGAATCCACAGGGCAAAATCGCTTCTCAACCGCAAGATAGTTGATCAGGCTTTGGCTGCTGTGCAGGATGTTGATGCTATTCTGCTTATGGTTGATGCTGCCGCAAGAGACAGTGAATCCGAGCATATTATTATTCAACAGCTTGAAAGTACAAATAAAATTGTGATTCTTGCTATTAACAAAACAGATCTTGTTCCTCCTGATACCCTTCTGCCACGCATTCAGGAGTGTGTCTCCTTGCACGGTTTCAAGGCTGTAGTGCCAATCTCGGCAAAGAACGGGATACAGATAGACGAACTTCTTGACGAAATTGAGCAGGTTCTGCCTGAAGGACCAAGACTTTTTCCTGAAGATACCCTGACAGATATGTCAGAGAAGTTTATTGCAGGAGAGATGATCCGTGAAAAAATATTTCGCCTTACAGGTATGGAGATTCCATACTCAAGTGCAGTAACTGTGGATTCGTTCAAGGTTGAGAAACGGCTGATAGTAATCCACGCAAGTATCCATCTTGACAAGGATTCCCAGAAGGGAATTGTCATTGGCAAGGGTGGGCAGATGCTGAAAAAAATAGGAGAGCAGGCAAGAAAGGATATTGAGCGGATGACAGGTTCAAAAGTCCTTCTCAAACTCCTTGTAAAAGTGACAAAAAACTGGAGTCATAATGAAAACATGCTGAGGGAATTTGGCTATTGATTTGAATGTGACTTTTTGTATGGACAGTCACCTGAGGCTGCCCTGTATAGGGTGATGGTTTGATGGAATTTTATTTTTCACAGGACGAAGAGATTCAGCGACATGAGAAGCACAAGGCAAGAGAACTGCGAAACAGTCAATGGTGGAAACGCAGGAGATCGCAGGGTGTCTGCCACTATTGTGGTGAAAATTACCCACCTAAGGATTTGACAATGGATCATGTTGTCCCCATTTCAAGAGGTGGAAAATCTGTGAAAAACAATGTTGTCCCATGCTGCAAAACATGCAACACCAAAAAACGCATGATGCTTCCCCTGGAGTGGGATGAATACATGCGTTCACTTGGTGCATATCCTGATTAGGTCAATCAGCGATTTTTCTGGCTTTTTTTGATATCATACCTGCTTTTGCCTTTCTCTCATCGCGTGTGCAGATTCTGTGTATGGTCTGGGCATGCCAATCCCCTCTTCCTGAAAATGTTGGCTGGTTAAGGCTTACAAGATGCTTTGCCACCTCATCAAAGGTTTTACCTTTGGCACGCATTGAGTTAATAATTTCAAGCACCTCGTCCCTTGACAGGAGCGAGTCTGCTGCTACCTGTTCAGTCTGAACTCTCTCCTGGTCTGACAATATCCCATTTTGCGGTGTCACAACTTCTCTCTTTAGAGGAGTATCCTGTTTTGCATCCTCTTTGGACTCGTTTGAGATCGCCTCTGATGGGGAACAGATAGTCTCTTTAGTATTGTCCACCCTTTTGCGTCTGATCACCTTTACCGATTCTTCATTATCCCTCTCTTCAAAAGTTCTCTTGCCGGCAAAACCTCTCTCAGATGGTTTAATGCAATGATCATCTTTAACCAAGTTGGTGTCAATATATTCAGCATCAACCACGCTGTTATCACCGTATTGATCGCTAACAACTTTGTCAGCACCATGCAGATCATCAACCGGACTCTCGACAGGTTCACTCTCAACCAGCTCTGATTCAATAACTTCATAGGGTTTGAGCACTTTATATGCTTTAGAAGATTTGTCTGATTTGAACGACTCAGATTGCATTATATCGGGTTTATCATCGTCATCATAACTATCTGCTTGCTCACTACAGTCTGCTCTCATCTCCTCCGCTGGTCTGCCTTTTCCACTTTTAAAACTAAATTTTTCATGAAAAGATGGCATGGTAATTACCCTTAGATACTCTGCTATCTCTTCAAGGGCTATTGCCTTACGCTCCTCTGCAATTACCCGTTGTTCCTCTATAGCAAGCATCATCTCCTGATTTTTTGTATAGATATCCAGGATATTGAGCATCATATCAACTGGATCAAGCTGTGGAGGGTAGGATGGCTGGACTTCGTCTCCGGGTAGATGAACATGGGATGTACCTCTTGAAGCCGGTCTTTTGAGATTTGCCGTGCGTGTTGACTGGTAGTGTCCCTGATTCTGAAAGTTCGGGGAGGGGGTAAAATTCTGGGCAGTGTTGAAATTGCCATTATCAAAATTTCTTCTGGTCTTTGGTGTCCGTTTCTCTTTTTGATGACCTCTGATACTTTGAAGAAAATCGTTCATTAATTCTTCTCCTTGTTTTTTTCCAATAATTTACGATAGTTATTAAAATATATATTTCTGCTTATAAATAAACTGATTACCAGACGGAAAATAACCGTCGAATCAGGAAGTTTAAAAAAAAGACAATCAGAACCTGCTGTTTTTGGAACAGGTTTATGTGTGATTTTTAGCAAGCGGGATGAATAATTATTTGCCTTAAGTATTTATGGTGAATTCGGTGATTTGTAAACTCAGGAATTTACTTTATCTGCAATTTATCGTATTCTGTCAAGGCTTTTTGCAAACATGAATATATCAGTATTTTGTTATGAATATTTTATCAGGAGTATTTTTCAATTTTTTTGAACATATCCTGATGAGCATTTTATCTTTTTTGAGGAAAAACAATGAAACCTTCTTATGAATACAAAATAAATTATACTATTGAAACTCCTGACACTATTAAACGGGAGATGATTGACCCTATTGATTATGGCTACAAACATAAGAGAACCATTGACATAACAATCAAACAGCCTGAATTTACGTCAGTATGCCCAATGACAGGACTTCCTGATGTAGGGTCTATTATCATCAAATACAGACCTGACCAGAAGATAGTGGAACTTAAATCCCTGAAATTTTACCTGCTTCAGTATCGTAATGTGGGTATCTTTTACGAACATGTAGTCAATAGGGTTTTGGATGATCTTGTTGAGATGCTTGATCCTCTCTACATGGAGGTTATTGGCGAATTTACACCAAGAGGCGGGGTCAGCTCAATGGCATCGGCTGTTTACGAAAAGAAGGATGCGTAAACAAGATTTCAGCCGTTATCAAGACCTTTACCCACTGCCTAATCTGTTCGCAAGATAATCCTGATATTCACTTAT
>CAXNND010000019.1:0-11640 GCA_964203105.1 Desulfamplus sp. | reverse complement strand
CCTCGTGTCACATCGATATTGATTCTCTTCCGCATCATCTCAACCTTTTCAATCAACAGCATTTTTCCATTTTCCCTTTCTGAAAAAAGATTATACCGTTTGATAACCTTTTCCAGATTTGTCCGGCTTAAAATCTGCTGGGAAATTGTGTTGATTCTGGAGTCGATATCACTGGAGACAATAGAACGGACATAATCTGTCGGAACTCTTTGAACTTCAATCAATATCAAGGTGCTTGCTTCGTACGTTTTAGGCAAATACAACGCGAGATATATCCCGATCAACATGGATATACAGAAGGGAACAATCAAAAACCAGCGACGTCGAATAATGATTTCGATCAACTGATCTGGTTTTAATATTCCAACATTTTCAGTAACCATATTAACTATCTATATGATCTGTGGTCTAAAGAAATGAGTAAATAATTGGGTGTGTCTCTCACCGGAATAAAGCAATTTCTATTGAATCATCTTTTGATGAAAGACTCCACAATATATGCCATACTGAAATCAATGCTATCACAATTTTAACAATATATATTGTAGATTGAGCTTTATAAATACAACATATTGCAATACCAAAGTCAAGAGTTTATATAACAGAAATTACAATAAAAACAATGTTGATCATTTTTTTCAAGGTAATGTAAGTTTGCATGTAATTTCCAAGTTGCTTTTCTTGACATATCGGAAAGATCAAAGAGTTGATTACTGGAAACGGGAAAGAGGTTTAGATAGTTTCAGCCTGTTTTGGACAGTATCATCGTTTGAGTTGATCTGTCAATGATGCTAAAAAAACGATTTCCCCCTGTTCCCTATGGCAATGCCACCAGAAAGGATTGTTTGACTATTTCAATGTAGCCGGAAGGAAAAATACCCAGAGACAACACACCATATGCTGAGATAAGTATTGCGACAATAAGAGAAGGAGAAAATACCAGTGCAGGCATTTCATTGTTTTTTACCGATTTGGAATCATGCATAAACATGGCTACGGTTACGCGAAGATAGTAATAAACCGATACAACGCTATTCAGGACACCAATGATGGTAAGACCGATATAACCTTCTTTGATCGCAGCGGAAAAGATATAAAATTTTCCCATAAAGCCACCTGTGGGGGGTATTCCCGCCAGAGAAAACAGGAACAGACTCATGGCGATGGCAGCATACGGATATTTGTATCCAAGACCTTTGTAATCCTCAATAGTGACTCTCTGTTCGCCTTTTCCGGCCAGGGTCGTAATCAAGGCAAAGGCGCCGATGTTCATAAAGGTATAGGCAAGCAGATAATATAAAATACCCGTGATACCAAGTTCGCCGGCAGACAGAAATGCCACCAGAATGTATCCGGCATGAGCGATACTGGAATAGGCGAGCATACGCTTGATGTTGTCCTGTACCAGCGCAATAATATTGCCCACACTCATGGTCAGAACCGCTATCACCCAGATCAGCGATATCCATTCCACCTGCAGTGATGGTAAGGCATCCATGAATATTCGAACAAAGGCAGCAAATGCTGCAGCCTTGGGACCGGCAGACATAAAGGCAGTGATCGGAGCGGGAGCGCCCTCATACACATCCGGTGTCCACATATGAAAAGGAACCAAGGCTGTTTTAAAGCCGAATCCAATGAGAAGAAGCGCCATTCCCATGACGATCAGACCATGCCCTTTAATATCGGGTGTAGTGAGAAATGTTGCGATGCCTCTGATATTGGTTGTTCCGGTAGAGCCATATATCAGTGCAATGCCGTAAAGCAAAAAACCAGTGGCGAATGAACCCAGCAGGAAATATTTTAATGCAGACTGATTTGAAATAATCCGTGTCCGTGTATATCCGGTCAAGGCATATAACGATATGGACATCAGTTCAATTCCGAGGAATATTGTAATCAACTCCGCCCCGCTAGCCATGATCATCATTCCAATAGTAGCAAACAGGATCAATGCGAAGTATTCTCCATGCTGCATGGCTTCATTCTCAAGATATTTTATTGAAATGAGAATGGTCAGCAAAGTGCCCACCAGAAAAATCAGCTTGAAAAATCGCGAATAATTGTCCACCACCCACATTCCGTTAAAGGAGTATTCGACAAAATGCAGTTCAAAACCTAAAGGCTCGGAAAGGACAACCGCGAAAGCGGATAGGACACCGATGAGGCTGACATATCCGTAATAATTCCTGAATTGGATATGATAGAAAGATTGCAGCATCAAAATGATCAATGAGAAAAGTGCCAGAATTATTTCGGGATATATGGCACTTATGTTGATAGTCGTCATTACCTGTTCCATAATCTAAAGCCTTTGATCTGAGGCAAACGGTTCATATTTGATAATATCAGAAATCACGTTCAATTCCATCTGATTACTGTTGGTTCACCATCTGTAAGAGATGCTGAACAGATGTATCCATTTTATCCAGAAATGGTTTCGGATTCACACCGATCCAGATGATGAATATAATAATGGGAATGAGATAGGCATATTCGCGACCGCTCATGTCTTTCAATTTTCTGTTTTCATCTTTGGTGATATCGCCGTACATAACCCGCTTGTACATCCACAAAAGATAAACCGCTCCAAGAACAAGGCCGATGGTTGCAATCAGACCATAAGCGACAGAAGCTTTAAAAGCTCCGATCAGAATCAGCAATTCCCCGATAAAACCATTCATTCCAGGCACTCCCATGGAAGAAAAAACAACCAGCAGAAATAGAGTGGCAAATACAGGCATAACCTTCATGATACCGCCGTATTCTGAAATGAGGCGCGTATGCCGTCTTTCATACAGCATGCCTACGATCATAAACAGAGCGCCAGTACTCAACCCATGGTTGATCATCTGAATGATGCTTCCTTTGACGCCCTCCATGTTCAGGGCAAACATCCCCAGCATGCAGTAGCCGAGATGACTTACGCTCGAATAAGCCACCAGTTTTTTAATATCCTCCTGAGCAATGGAAACAAGCGCACCATAAATAATTCCAATCAGTGACAGACACATTATGATGGGTACAAAATCAACGGTGGCCTGAGGAAAGATCGGCAGGCTGAAACGTAAAAATCCGTAGGTTCCCATCTTCAAGAGTACCCCGGCCAGAATAACGCTGCCGGCTGTAGGTGCTTCAACGTGTGCATCCGGCAACCATGTATGGAATGGAAACATAGGGACTTTGATTGCAAACGCAAGAAAAAAAGCCAGGAAAAGCCAAAACTGTATATTGGATGGAAGCCCGAGGTTATGGTACGACAGAATATCGAACGTATACACTCCCGTAGCCTTATAATTGAAATAATACAAGAAAAGTATCGCCACCAGCATCAATACGCTTCCACTCATGGTGTAAATGAAAAACTTTACGGCAGCGTATATTCTGCGAGGGCCTCCCCAGATTCCAATAATGAAATACATGGGAATCAACATTACTTCCCAGAACATATAAAAAAGGATGAAGTCTAGCGCACAGAAAACCCCGATCATTCCGGTTTCCAGAAGCAGCAGAGACACCATGTATCCCTTTACTCCTTCTGTTACTGCCGACCATGTGGACAGGATGGCCAATGCTGACAAAAATGTTGTCAGCAGAATCAGAAGCAAGCTGATGCCGTCTATCCCAACATGGTAGTTGATCCCGAACTGGGGTATCCACGGTACATTTTCAACAAATTGCATGTGCCATGTGTTCGAATCGAACATGAACCAGAGGGGCAAAGAAACAAAGAACGCCACAACGGCGGTCAGAAATGCCACCCATCGGATCAAATCATGGTGCTTGCTGTTGATCAAACAGATCACCAGAATACCCAGAAGCGGCAAATACGTAATTACGGAAAGAATCGGAAAATTTAGCGAAATCATTATTGTCTCGTCAAATAGGCAAACAGGTAATAAGCGATGATAGCGGTGCCGCCGATCAACATTGTAAATGCATAATTTCTCACCAGACCAGTAGACGATAACCGCAACGTGCCTGCAAGGCTGATGAAAAATCCAGCAACGCCATTAACAATACCATCTATTCCTCGAACATCGATAATACGGGCAAAGAAATTCGATAGAACCAGGGTGAGTCTTGAAAACCAGGTGTTATAAATCTCAGCCAGATAGTTCTCATATATAACGATTGGTTTGTTGACAAACCACATGAACAACCGACTGCCTTTACGGTATACCCAATCGGTATCAACACTGATCGTAGGTTCCGGGTCCAGCTTCTTCAGGAGCATGAAAAATCCCAGACCGGTAAACAGAAGGATTCCTAAAGCACTGGTCACATGGTCTCCTGTATACGGATCAAAGTGCACCGGATAAGGAAGCAGCGCATACAACGGTCCCGGAAGAACGCCTATACCGATACACAGGAAAGCCGCGATTCCCATGGCGATAAGCATGTTCAAAGGCGGTTCCTTTGCCTTTAATCCGGAATCTTTCCCAAAAAACATGTAATACGGAAGCTTCAGACCGGTGTGCAGAAAAGTTCCAGCCGACGCCAAGGTAAGCAACAATGCAATCGCCGGCTTGTGGTCATGTGCAGCCCCGGCCACCACCATGGATTTGGTGACAAAACCGCTGAACAAGGGGAAGGCCGAAATGGCAAATCCTCCAATCATATATAGGACAAGGGTGATCGGCATGGTTTTATACAGACCACCAAGCTCTGTAAGTTTCCTTTTTCCGGTCATCTGAATGACTGCCCCGGCTCCCATGAACAGAAGGCCTTTATATAAAATATGGGCAAAGGCATGTGAAACCGATCCATTCAGAGACATATCCGAACCAATACCGACTCCGGCGACCATATAACCCACCTGACTGATAATATGGTAAGCAAGAAGCCTTCGGCAGTCGTTTTCCAGAACCGCATAGACAACGCCATAGAGCGCCATGATCGTACCCAGATACATCAGCAGGTCGGTCCCGGGAAAAACGCGAACCAGAACGTAAACCGCTGTTTTGGTGGTAAAAGCGGACATAAAAACAGATCCGGTAACAGTCCCTTCTGGATAGGCATCCGTCAGCCATGCGTGTAGAGGTGGAACAGCCGCGTTCAGCATGACTCCGATGAGAATTAGATAGAAAGACAGGCTGCCATCCTGAACAAGAGGTCCAACGGCGGTTGATTTCGTTTTCATATAGTGAAGCATAACACCGCCAAGCAGGCAGACTCCACCGAAAATATGAACGAGAATGTAACGGTATCCAGCTTTTATTGCTTCTTTTTCCCGCCGTGCAAAAATCAGGTAAGCGGAGGAAAAAGCCATCAGCTCCCAGAAGATAAACAGCGTAAAAAAATCACCGGCAAAAGTAACACCAAGAGATCCTCCGACATAAAGAAATGCTGCGACGTGCTGTCCCGATTCCTTTACATGCAGTGCATAGACAATGCTGATAAAGCTTGCAATGGTGAAAACCCAGCCGAAAACAATACTGAGTTTATCCACTGCACCAAATGTAAGTGAACCGCCGAGAAAATTATAGGTCCAATAGGTTCCCGGGGACATGTTAAAAATAGTCGCTACTCCAAGAATAGGTATCATCATCAGGTATGCATCCCGAACCTTCCCTCGCAGAAAAGGAATCAGAATTGATCCGGCAATGAATACTATGGACGGGTGAAACCAATCAATCATCGTAATAATCCTCATCATGCATGATACCACCCTGGTGACCAAGAAATTTGGAGACCAGAATAATAACAACACAGGAAAAAAATCCGTAAAATGCACCCCACCCTGGTATTTTATCCCAAAAATAGATTGCATGCTCGCGGTGAACCAGGAAATCGGAAATAAATACGAGCACCAAGGCAATATAGGACAACTTTTTTAATGTGCCTGCATTGTCCGGATTTCCAATATAAAGGACAAACCTCTTAATCATTTGATCACCTCATTTGCGAGAGCCATGAAATAATCGGGGTAGATACCGATCAGCACTGAAATAATCGCTGTCAGCATAAGCGGTACCACTATCATTGGGTTCTCTCGGATTTCTTCATGATGGCCATTGTGGCCATGAGAAGAATCTTTTTCAACCACTTCCTTTTCAAAGAAGGCCTTGTATGTAATCGGAAGAAAATACGCAGCATTCAATACAGTGCTCGCCAGCAAAGCCATCAAAATAGGGATCTGATTGGCTTCAATGGCGCCCAAGGCTAAAAACCATTTACTGTTGAATCCGGCAGCAGGAGGTACACCAATCATACTCAGAGACCCGATAAAAAAAGCAGCCATAGTCCAAGGCATCTTTTTCCCGATACCGGAGAGCTGGCTGACCTCTGTTTTGTGCGCACTGCAATAAAGAGAGCCGGCGCAGAAGAAGAGAGTAATCTTGGAAAAAGCATGATTCGCGATATGCATGATACCACCTAACATACTGCTGGAAGTGAGCAAAACCGCTCCCAGAATAATGTATGATAGTTGACTTACGGTTGAATAAGCAAGTCTGGCTTTAAGGTTATCTTTTGACAATGCAATAACAGAACCCATAACGATGGTAAATGAAACAACATAACTGGCGACAATACCTACACCCATTCCACCCATCAAATCAACGCCATAGATATGAAACACAACCCTGAGAATAGAAAAGACACCCACCTTTACAACGGCAACGGCATGAAGTAATGCACTGACAGGAGTCGGCGCCACCATGGCGGATGGGAGCCAGTTATGCACCGGCATAACACCGCCCTTGGCGAAACCATATAAAAAGAGGAAGAATGCACCGAAAAGAAGCATCGATCCCGGTTCGTTTCTCAGAAGGCCATGGCTTTGGAAATCAGTTGTTCCGGCTACCATATAAACAATGATGATTCCGGATAATAGAAGTGTTTTAGACAAGCTCAGAAGGTATAGTAAATATTTTCTGGCTCCTGCGATGGATTCTGGTGTCTCCTTATGCCCGACCAAAGGAACAGTTGCGAGACTAAGAATCTCATAGAAAACAAAAAGCGTAATGAGATTGGCTGAAAATGCTACGGCAACCGTAGAGGAGAGACTGATGGCGAAACAGGCAAAGAATCTCGTCTGAGCGTGCTCTTTTGCCGATCGCATATATCCCATGGAATAAAATGTGGTAACGATCCATAGAAACGATGAAACCGTTGCAAAAAGCAACCCGAATGCATCGACCCGGAATTTAATGTCAATTCCCTGATAAAAGCTTACCAGTGTATATTCAATGGTATTTCCTGCAAGTATAGTAGGAACCATGGAGATGATTATCGAGAACTTGATGACCCCGGCTAGCACAGACCAGGTTTCACGAAGATTGGGACGATCCCCCGTCTTCAAAATCAAGGGTACCGCAAGAAGAGACGCCAGCACAGCCAGCAATGGCTTTATGGATATAATCGTTTGCACGTTTTTACTAACCCTTACTTAAATTAATGTCATCAACGTTAACAGTCGCCTTGTTCCGGAACAATGAGATGATGATGGCCAGCCCCACGGCGGCTTCGGCTGCGGCAACAGTCATAATCATGAACACGAAAACATGACCGTCCATACTGTTCAAAAAGCGTGAAAATGCAATGATAGTCAAATTCACGGAATTCAGCATCAACTCAATGCACATATAAATGATCAAAGCATTTCGTTGTGTGAACACTCCTACCGAGCCTATGGTAAAAAGTATTGCCCCCAAAATCAGATATGAATTCAATGAAACCATAAGTTACCCTTCATGACCCGCTATGATGCGATCTTTGATCCGGATCATCAATTCTTCTTTTTGCCAGGATGACCGCGCCGACAATCGCTGCCAATAACAGTATCGAGGCTATTTCAAACGGTAACAGGTAGTCAGTAAAAAGCATCTTACCGACAGCCTTTGTTGTCCCGAATTGATCCGCGCCTTCGCCAAAAACAAGCATGGTACCACCCGACTTGACAAGACCCACCATCATTATAAAAACAATACCAAACGAAACCATGGCTCCAAATTGAAGTAAAATAGTGTTCCCCGCCATCCGCCCTTCTTTTTCATCGACATTGAGCAGCATGATCACAAAAAGGAACAGTACCATGATGGCTCCAGCATAAACAATGATTTGAAGGGCAGCAATCAAATGCGCATCCAGAAGCACATATAACCCTGCAAGAAAAACCATCGTAGCAATCAGGCTCATAGCGGCGGATACCGGTTTTTTGTTGGTCACCATCAACAATGCCGAAACAACAGCGCCGAAAGCAAGTATGTAAAATGTCAATAGTTGCATTTGGAGTAAATCCTCCTGATGTATTCAATCCGGTCTTTTACACTTTCCTCAGACCGCAGCAGTTGCTCTTTGGAGTAGATCATATTGCTCCTGTCTCTCTCGGCCAGCCCCTGGTATTCAGCACTCATGACAATCGCTTCCTTTGGGCAGACTTCTTCACAATATCCGCAATACACGCATCTGGACATATCCAGGGTGTAACTCAACGGATATCGATCCGAGCTTTCTCTTTCTTCGGCAACAATTTTAATTGCGTTGGCCGGACAAATTATCTCACAAAGACCGCAGGCAACGCATTTCTCTTTTCCATTCTGCCATGTTACCAGAACGGGCCTGCCTCGATAAGCAGGCGGAAGCGTAACCTTCTCTTCCGGATAATAAACAGTGAATATCCTTCTCTTTTGGCCTTTTGGGGTGAAGACAAACCCGATCATGTTTAATACAAAATGTGAGGTCGTGATATACATGCCCCGGATAATCTCGAAAATATAGAGCTTTTCCCATAAAGTCAGTTCCAGGTTTTTCCTCACCTGTTTGGGTCTCAATTTTTCAACAGGGACGCCAACCATTGGATGACATTTTTTTTGATCTATATCTGTCATTTTATTCATCTTAAAAAAACCAGCCCGGTTATAAAAATGTTAATGAGTGAAAGTGGCAAAACCATCTTCCAGCAAAGCTTCATGACCTGATCATATCGGAAGCGCGGGAGGGTCCATCGAATGGTCATCTGTAACCATATGAAAAAGGACACCTTGGCAAAGAAAGTGGCAATGTTAACGAGCATTGAAAGGATACCGGCGCCGTTTGGACCTGCGAACTGAAAAAAGGAAAGAAGCATTTGATCACTGATGAAAGGAAGATGCCATGCCCCAAAAAACAGGGTTGTCATAATGCCGCTGATCGTAACAATTTCAAGGAATTCCCCCATCCAGAACATGACGAATTTCATGCCGCTGTATTCGGTAAAATATCCAGCCACGATCTCGGATTCCGCCTCCGGTGTGTCAAAAGGTGCACGCTTGTTTTCAGCAATCGCACAGGTCAGAAAAAGGATGAACCCGAGTGGTTGCATGAAAATGCCCCACCGAAAAAGATTTACCTGCATCATCCCTATCTCAGTGAGCTTCAGCGAACCATATACCATAAGTACGCCGATGATGGTAAGACCCATGGCAACTTCATAGGAAAGCATTTGGGCTGAAGCACGTAATCCGCCGATGAGCGACCAGTTGTTGTTTGAAGACCATCCACCGAGAACCGCCCCATAAGTAGCAAGTGAGGAAAAAGCAAAAATAAAAAGGATGCCCACATCCAGATTGGCGATGACCAGATTCGTATCATGACCAAAAATGGTATATTGACCTCCGAAGGGAATCACGCTGAAGGTAACAATTGCAGGCACAAGACTGATAAGCGGTGCAAGGGTATGAAAAAATTTATTGGCACCGGTGGGAACGAAGTCTTCCTTGGTGAGTACCTTGATGGCATCCGCAATAGAGTGAAAGAGTCCAATTACGGTAAAACCAAATATAGCCGCACGGTTCGCGCCGATCCTGTCCTGCATGACAGCGCTCTGTTTTCTTTCCACCCATCCCAGTACCGGAGCGAAAAAACCTATATTCACGCTGAAAATGAATAAAATCTTTGCTATGGATTCGATCATATCTGCAAGCATGTTTATCTATCGCATTCTCCGCCGATCATGTTGATCATGTCAAAAGTGGGGACGATATCGGCGATGAACCTCCCCTTCATCATCCTGGGCATTGCGGCAGTAAGAGGAAAGCAAGGCGGTCTGACCTTGCACTTGTACGGTTTTCCACTTCCATCGCTCACCAGATAAAACCCGAGTTCACCATTAGCTCCTTCAACTGCGGAATAAATCTCGCCTGGAGGCGGCTTGATGCCATCAATAACGGTTTTAAAGTGGAAAATCAATGAGTCGATTCTGTTATAAATGTCATCCTTTGATTGCCACCTGTACTGAGGCATATTCACGTTGATCGGTCCAGAGGGAATCTGATCAAGCGCCTGCTCAAGAATACTCAGGCTTTGTTTGATCTCCTCCATTCTCACCAGGTATCTGTCGAAATTGTCACCTGTTTCACCGATGGGAATCTCAAAATCCATACGGTCATAAACCAGATAGGGTTGGGCTTTTCGGACGTCATAGGGAACTCCGCAGGATCGAAGGCATGGGCCGGTAAAACCAAGTGCTATGGCCTCTTCCGGTGACATGGCCGCGATATCCTTCACCCGATCAATAAAAATTCGGTTTTTCGTCAGGAGTTTATCTACATCCGCCCATAAGCCTCGAACCTTCTTGAACACTTCCACAGATTTTTCTTTAAAGTCGTCGGGAAGATCATTTTTCAGTCCGCCGATCCGAACATAGTTGGCAGTCACGCGGGCTCCGCAAAACGACTCAATCAGATCCCATATAAGATCACGAGCCTCAACAAAATAAAGAAAAGCGGAAAAAGCCCCAAGTTCCAGACCGCCGGCAGCGATATTGGTCAAATGATCGCATATGCGTGAAAGTTCACAGGCAATGACCCGAATGTACTTGCACCGCTCCGGCACATCAATACCAATCAGTTTTTCCACTGCCAGAGCATAGCCAACATTGTTGATAAGGGGAGAGACATAATTCAAGCGGTCGGTGTAGGGTATCACCTGCTGCCAGGTACCATTCTCGCACATTTTTTCAAATCCCCTGTGGAGATACCCGATATCCACCTTCAGGTCCACGATGGTTTCTCCATCCAGGGTCACCAGAAATTTCACCGTTCCATGAGTGACCGGATGTGACGGTCCCATGTTGATTACCATGTGCTCGGTATTGAAATCTTTTGTTATATCAGACATGATTCAAACAATGGCTCGCTGAAGTGTTAATTGATAGGCCCGATTAAGGGCTGCCTTTTTTTAATCGGATAATCTTTTCTCAGAGGATGACCCTCAAACCCTTCATACAGGAGGATCCGCCTCAACTCGGGATGTCCCTTGAACTGAATCCCATACATATCGAAAGCTTCCCTTTCAAACCAGTTGGCGCTGGGCCATATGGAAAAAATCGAATCGATACAGCAATCCGATTCGGAAACTCCGGCTTTAATGCGAAACCGCCGGTTATATTTGAGGGAATATAAATGATACACAACCTCGAACCGGGGTTCTTTACCAATATAGTCCACTGCGGTCGCATCCATCATGAAATTGTATAGAAGAGATTCGTCATCCCTCAAAAAAGCGCATATCTCAAGGAGATCTTCCTTCTTTACAATAGCCGTATCATCCCCTCGATAAGAATGGGTCTCAAGGATGGAGCCTGGAAAACGTTCTTTCAATTTTTTTAGAGTCACACTTGCATCCATAACCAGACACTTCACAGAGTTTTGATAA
>CAXNND010000018.1:0-11669 GCA_964203105.1 Desulfamplus sp. | reverse complement strand
AGATACGCATCAGACTCGCAGATACAGTTAGATGGATTGTCTGTCAGAGACTTCTTCCCAAGGTGGGTGGTGGACGTGTAGCTGCGTTTGAGATAATGGGAACCAATCTGAGGGTAAAGGATTCAATACTTAACGAAGAGTCGGAAGGCAAAACATTTTATGAGATAATAACTGATGGAGAGGCTTTTGGCATGACAACGTTTGATAGATATATCGTTAATCTTTACAAGCATGGATTGATTACTGAAGATACCGCTATCTCTTATGCGTCACGTAGAGCTTCCGTTAGCAGAGGGCTTGATTTTATTAAGAGTTCCAGAGGTGAAAGGACAACAGACATTGACTCACTTGAACTTGACGATGAGTATCAAGGATAGTGGAGATTCATGGTTTGTAGAATAACTGATCGTAAATTATGAAGGATTAAGAGAAATAATGGAAATATCCTGCAATAACTGTCAAACCCAGTTCAACATATCCGATCAAAAAATTCCCAAAGGTAGAAAAGTTTCACTACAATGTCCGAAATGCAAAGAGCGTATCCAGATTGTTGTAGGAGATGAGGGTATCCAAAATAGTGAATCAACTCCAACTTCTATTGGAAATGTTCGTCAGGAAAATGATACTCCTGACTACAATATTGCAAACAGACCTTTTGGCGATATTCTTCTTGATAAAAATGCAAAAACTGCAATGCTTTGCATCGCTAATCCCCATGTCAATGATGTTGCAGTCAAAATTATGAACAGTATGAAATATTATATTTTGAATGTTGGTAATATACAAACCACACTTACAAGTATGACATATCACCTATTCAATATGATTATGGTTGATGATGATTTTGATATTAATCAAAAAGGGTATATTCGCCTTATTAATTACTTGAATGAACTTGACATGATGTCACGCCGTAAAATTATCGTGGTTCTTATTTCAAAACATATACATACTATGGATAACATGGCAGCTTTGCACTCAAGTGTGAATCAGATTGTAAATCATAGTCAGGTAAATTCAATGGAGAGCCTTTTACAGAAAACGATACTTGAGCACGATCAATTTTATGCTGTTTATAATGATTCATTAAGAAAGCTTGGAAAATTAAACTGAAATACTGCCTGATTTGCGTAACACTACTCTACGAGGAGAGTGCCTGACTGATAATCCTTAACCCTTCAAGTGTCAAGGCACTGTCAACCACTTCAATTGATTCTGACAGGTCTGCCATAAGTGGTGCAAGTCCACCTGTGGCGATAACCATAGGCTCAGTGGTACTCACAATAGGATCGCCCATCATCTCCTTTTTTATCCGTGACACCATACCATCCACAAGTGCTGCATTGCCGTGCATTACACCGGATTTTATGCTGTCGATAGTATCCTTGCCAATCACATGCTTCGGAGGCATGAACATCTCAACTCTTGGCAGTCTTGAAGCTCTCTGAAAAAGGGCTTCTGAAGAGATCATAATACCGGGTACAATTGCACCACCCAAATATTCCCCTTTTTCAGAAATGGCATCAAAGGTAGTGGCAGTTCCAAAATCAATGACAATTAGGCTTTTTTTATATCTGCTGTATGCGGCAATTGCATTTACAATCCGGTCAGCACCGACTTCAGCAGGATTATTGTAGAGGATGGGCATAAGAGTTCTTACCGAGGCTGGATGTACCCACAGGGGTTTTTGATTGAGATATTTTTCACAGAACATGTCGAGAATAGGCACCGCCGGTGGAACCACTGACGATATCACAACGCTTCTTATATCTGATAATCTGATCTCCTTATCTGCAAAAAGAGCCTTTGCAAGGACATTGAACTCATCTGCCGTGGTATCCCGAATAGTTCTTATTCTCCAATCCCTGACAAGAACATCACCATCAAATACCCCAAGTACTATGTTTGTATTTCCTACATCAATAACAAGAAGCATAAAAAAGACTCCATCAATTCAAAATTTATATCAGCTAAAACAGGCGTAACTACATATGATACTTACGCCTGTTTATTTTACATTCTGAATGGCATTTATAATTTTGGCTACGGCCCTTGCAGAAGCCACATCATGAACCCTGACAATATGGGCACCATTCATTATTGAAGCTGCAACCGCAGCCATAGTGCCGGTTTCAGTTTTTGGGGATAATGGACTTATTTTACTCGTACTGTTGGGTGCACTATCAATAAAGTTACTTTTAGTATCACTATTAATTGATGACACAAGAATTTTCTGGACAAACGACTTTCTGGATGGTCCAAGAAGAAGAGGAAAACCAAGATCAGCTATTTTGTAAAGATGTTGAATCACCATCAGATTGTGCTCAACTGTTTTTCCAAAACCAATCCCGGGATCAAGGATAATACGTTCAGGTGCAATACCAGCACTAACAGCAAATTTAGCACGCTCTCCAAGATATGACCTGATCTCATTTATAAAATCGTCATATTGAGGATTGAGCTGCATTGTGGCAGGAGTGCCTTTCATGTGCATCAAAATTACAGGAGCACCAGTTTCAGAGACAACAGAAGCCATAAGTTCATCTTTTTCCAAAGCTGTAATATCATTTATAATGGCTGCCCCCGCATTGATTGCCTCTTTTGCCACCTTTGCCTTTACAGTATCAACTGAGATGGGAATATCAATTCTTCCTGCCAACCGCTCAATAACAGGAATAACCCTGTCAAGCTCCTCCTGAACAGAAACCGGTTCAGAGAATGGGCGGGAGGATTCACCCCCAATATCAAGGATATCTGCCCCCTCTGCAGTAAGTTTAAGTCCCTGCTCAACTGCTGCATCAAATTGTAAATACCTACCACCATCAGAAAATGAATCAGGGGTGATATTGAGTATTCCCATGATGCAGGTTTTTTTGCCAAGCTCAAGGGAAAATCGTCTATAGTTGGTCTGCCATTCTATCCTAAATGGTATCATTATAGCTATTTCACAATTTTGTCATTTATCATTAAGTTTACCCAAGTCAACATTTTTTCCTATCTTATCTTCCTGGATTTGATCTTTTGCACCCTCAGCCATATCTGCTTCATCTGCTATGGCATTGAGCATTTCATCATCAAACATGTTTGAAGGTGGTGGAGGATTAAAATCGGGTTTCATTGATTTTATAAGCTCATCCAGCTCTTTGCCCATTACAGTCTCTTTTTCCAAAAGAAGCTCTGCAAGTTTATGGAGAATATCAATATTTTCTGAGAGAATATTCTTTGCTATTTTATAATTTCGTTTGATTATAGAAGAAACTTCTGCATCAATTTTTCTTGCAGTATCCTCAGAATACTCGCGTGGGTGCCCAATATCTCTTCCAATGAAGATGTGTTCATCTCCGGGATTATAAGCAAGAGGACCAAGCTCATCACTCATACCCCAGCTTCTTACCATACGGTTAGCCATTGCAGTTGCCTGCTTGATATCGTTTGATGCTCCAGTGCTGATACGGTTAAAAATCAACTCTTCAGCAACACGCCCCCCAAATGCCACAGAAAGCTCTCCTTCGAGCTGATCCTTATATTTAAATCCACTCTCTTCTGGCAAAAACCATGTGACACCGGCAGCCCTGCCTCTTGGAATAATGGTAATCTTGTTGACAGCATCTGTACCCGGAATCAGTCTGGCAACAAGAGCGTGACCAGCCTCATGGTATGCGGTGGTTCTTTTTTCCTCGTCACGGATAACCTTGGATTTTCTCTCAAGACCCATATAGACCTTATCTTTGGCATCTTCAAAATCCATCATGGTCAACTTTTCATGGTCTTTTTTTGCAGCAAGCAGAGCAGCCTCATTTACAAGATTTTCAAGATCAGCACCTGAAAAGCCAGGAGTACCTTTAGCAAGGGTCACCACATTCACATCCTGATCCAAAGGAGTTTTTTTCATGTGAACCTTCAAAATTCCAATTCTGCCCTTGATATCAGGCATATCAACCACCACCTGACGGTCAAAACGTCCTGGCCTCATAAGGGCAGGGTCAAGCACATCTGGTCTGTTGGTGGCGGCCATCAGAATAACACCCTCATTTGATTCAAACCCGTCCATCTCGACAAGTAGCTGATTAAGTGTCTGCTCCCGCTCATCATGCCCGCCTCCCATACCGGCTCCACGTTGTCTGCCTACCGCATCGATCTCGTCAATAAATATTATACAAGGTGCATTTTTCTTGCCCTGTGCAAACAGATCACGAACTCTTGAAGCTCCTACACCCACAAACATCTCGACAAAATCTGATCCACTTATGGTAAAAAAAGGGACTCCAGCCTCTCCAGCCACAGCTCTTGACAAAAGAGTCTTGCCAGTACCGGGGGAGCCTACAAGCAGAACACCTTTAGGAATGCGTCCACCAAGACGGGTAAACTTTTTAGGTTCTTTCAGGAAATCGACAATCTCGGTCAACTCCTCTTTTGCCTCGTCAATTCCAGCCACATTGTCAAAGGTAATTTTATCATTTTTATCAGAGATCAGACGGGCACGGCTCTTGCCAAAAGACATTGCCTTGCCGCCACCGCCACCCTGCATCTGTCGCATGAAAAATATCCATACACCAATCAGCACAATCATTGGAAGCCATGATATTATAATGGACATAAACAACGAGGATTCGGTGGGTGGCTTTGCCTTGATCGAGACACCGTGGTTTCTTAACATTTTGATCAGATCAACATCGCCTGGGGTAAATGATTTATATCGTGTTCCGCTAACATCTGTAAAATAGAGATCCTGCCCCTGAAGCACTACACTCTGGACACGATCTGCCTCAACCATGGCAAGAAATTCAGAATATCCCAAACTGCTTTCTGGTATCTGCTGCTGATTGAATATATTATACAACATTACCATCATAAGGATGATAACTAACCACAGGGATAAATTTTTATAAAATTGATTCAATATTCTTTCCTCTTTAGATTATTTTGACAGTTAAAATTTTTAGGAGAGCAAATCCATTGTTGTTGAACATAAAATTTTATAAGAAAAAACACAAAAAATAATATTTTTCAATACTAATCATCATTTTTAATCAGGCAATAAAGGTTGAGTTTTAATATCAAACCAGATTATGAGAAACACCACCGCGTTATATCAGGACAAAAATTACCCATAAATCAGGGAAAGCAGATATTGACTCTCAATATCAAACCGGTGAATCATGATATTCATAACCTCCTGTCCATTATAAAATATCGTGTCATCCAAAATTTCTACAGCCTTGAGTCGTTCGTTAAACCCTCTGCCAATATATTTCAAAAATGCCTCTTTGACAGTCCAGTGTTCCATAACATCCTGACCGTCAAATCTGTGATGAGCATAGAATTTATTCTGATCAGATAGTGTTAATCTCTGCTGATCAGATAGATCGTCATGGCTGTTAAATCTCTTTTGACTATTAAATTCAATGTTGGCTATCTCTCTTTCGGTAAATGCCATTCGCATAAAAGATTCTGCCGGCAGATAATCTGATCTTTCAATATCAAGACCAATATTTTTTGGGGCTCTACACATTGCAGCAGCAGCATAATTTCCGGAGTGGGTGATTGATATGGTAACAGAAGGAAACTGCTCCAAAAATGGTGCACCTTCCTCCTTGTAGGCAAGTTTAATATTGAAAAGCTCTGTGTTGCCAAAATCAACAAACTCTTTTACCATATTTTTAACAAGAAATCGTCCCGCAAGCCACTCAATCTGCTTTTTCAGACTCTTGTATCCATTGAGCCTGTCAAGCTCCTCTTCAGATAGAAACCTGATTTTGAAATCATCTTGATCAAATCGACAACCCTTTTTGATTGTAAAGTCTGAGATATCTTTACGTGGAATGATATTTTTCACAAACAGAGGAATATTCATATAGTTTAATATGATATCTTTTTCTGGAAAAAGCTGACTTATCATATTTTTCAAGTAGATACTATCCATATCAAAAATCAAAAAGATATCCAACCGACCTTCGGCTTTTAAAATAGACTGGTTTTTTAGGATTTTTTTCAAAATACTTTCTGAGACGCACCATGAAGTTATCAAGCGTCCTGGTCGTGATATCGCCTGAATACCCCCAGCCAGCCTCAAGAAGCTGGTGCCGTGAAACCGGTCTGCTACGGTTGGCAATCAGAATTTTGAGCAGTTTTATCTCCTGTTCAGTCAGCATAATATCCCCAGCCTGACAGGATGCTTTACCAGTTATAAAATCAATATGATTTCCGCCAAAAGTAAATTGCTCGTTAGAAAATTTATCATTACCATCAAACTGTTGTGATAATAGTGGATTGTCAGATGGTGGATTTTGAAATTGTGATTCTGAATTCTTGACATACCATGATGTGCGGGTAATGAGCCTCTCAATACGCAGAATAAATTCATCAAGATCAAAAGGTTTGGCAAGATAGTCATCAACCCCGCATCGAAGCCCCTGAACCTTGTCCTCAACGCTGCTCTTGGCAGAAAGAATAAGAACAGGAAGTTTTTGATCCTCTTTGCGGATTGTACGCAGCACTGAAAATCCATCAATAACGGGAAGCATAATATCAAGCACAATAAGGTGCGGACTCCATGTTCGCCAAAGCTTGATGCCAAGCATCCCGTCAGGTGCGACTTTAACATGGTATCCCTGAATGGTGAGATTCAATTTGATCCCTTCGGCTATATGAGATTCATCCTCTATAACCAGAATACGTTTTTTCTCAGCTATTCCCATTAGAACCTTTTCTTATGTTACTGCCGAAATACTCTTTTCTCAGATATTATTATAATACCTTTTAATATTACTCCCAAGATACGCTCTTCCTGAGCATTTTCCATAGATTTCTTCTCCCTATATTCCCCTCAAAACCATCCATGAAACCAGAACCATCTCCTGGAATAGAGAGGGTAAACAGAGCACCTTTATCCTTGCCTTCGCTCTTTGCAGTAACACTCCATCCATGTATTCTTGCAATACTGAAAACCAGGTAGAGACCGAGTCCACTCCCCTTTACATCTGCACCACTGACTGCTCCAGCCTGATAAAATTTCCTGAATATTTTTTTCAGTTCATGCTTCTCAATTCCAATACCATTATCTCTGAAATCAATGAGAAGTTTTTGACGGAAAGGGTGAAATTCAATTGATACATAAGGGTCAACAGATGTATTGTATTTCATCGCATTTGAGATAATATTCATCAGCAGCATTTCAAAAAGCAATATATTTACAGGGTATATCAATTCACTGCCCGGATTGTGAATAATAATATCACAGTTGCGAAAAAGGGTTTTGTTTTTTTCACAGAATTTTGTAATCAGTTCGACAATATCCTGATTGGTTAAGTCAGCACCATAAGCACGACTCTCTATCCTTGCAAGATTCAATATGCTGTTAATGTTTTCCGTGAGCCGTCCCAAGTCGCCAAGCATGTATTCACTGTATTTTTTGATCTCTTCAGGCTCAAGGGTGTGGCGGAGAAACGTCTCAAGATATATCTTGAGCGAGGTAACAGGAGTTTTGAGTTCATGGGTAAAGTTATAGATGAAATTATGCTGAAGCCGAAAGAGTCGGAGTGTTCGCTGGTAATAAATAAATGCAAGCAGTATGCCTGCCAGCACAACCGTGATCAGAAGGGTAAGAACAAGAATTGTCATGCCGGTTCTTGAAGGAAATATCTGACCGGGATCAATGTTAAACTTCTTGATGATCACCTGAAGGGTTGCCGTGATCTCCATGTACCAGTATATTGTAAGAACAAGGGCAGTGGCTAATGAAATAATGGAGCAGGCAAAAATAAAAACTGGATGGAGATACCATCTTGATGGATTGTGAATATTAAACATCATTGGGGGAGAAAACAGTTTAGGATAAAAATAAACAAAAAGCCTTGGAAGGGACTTCCAAGGCTTAAAAACTGTCTAAAATGGCTCCCCAGCACGGATTTGAACCGCGGACCCAGTGGTTAACAGCCACTTGCTCTGCCGACTGAGCTACTGAGGAGCAATAGCTTAATGAGATATCAAACTGCACAATATATAAGCAGAATTACCTGACATTCCAAAAGACGTGATGCTTATATATTACTCATCAACAGCTTGTCAAGTAATTTTATTAAAAAATTGACTTTAACCCAGATAATATATATTTTAATAAAAAAAAGATAGTAATGGCAAACAACATAGTAAAAAGGAGAATATCATGAATATAAACAGTTATGCTGGCTATTCAAATTCATTATTGAACCCATACACTCCTGTGTCCAACAGTCAGGCAGTGAACCCAACACAAAACACAATATCGCCATCCCAGGATGCACTGAACCAAGTCTTACCTCAGCCTCAGCCATCGTCGTCAGCAAGTGACAATGGGTTCAGTGTGAATATATCCCAGGAGGCTATGCAAACCAGTCAGAATGCAACCCAGCAATTGAACACATCTTCGTCGTCAGCATCAGAAAGTGCGTCTCCTGCACAGAGAACAACAGTAATGATACAGACTCAGCAAATGCAACAGGCACAACAAACACAGCAAGAACAACAGGTTCAGCAAATGCAATCGCAGTTCTATCAGTCTCCATATGGAGCGATTCCCTTATCACGATCCAGCATTGATCTGATGGCCTGATATTTTTGACGGCTGATCGCCTGATATTGTTTATCCAAATGTAATAAAACAAAGGGGATATCCAATGATACCTGGTATAAACATGACCGGTTCATATATGCATTATCAGAGGCAGATTACTGCCAAAGATACTACCCCATCTGGTTCTTCGGCTAACTCCTCCTCTGAAAGCAATAATGTTGACTATAAAATAAACCTTAGTACAGAAAAAAATAACCTTGAACAGGAATATGCTGGAAAACAGGCAACAATTCAGCAGGAACATGAAACAAAAATCAAACAGCTTGAAGTGCAATACAACAGGGAAGAGAGTCGCATAGAACAGGAATATACCATGAAAAAACGTGCATTGACCCTTAATGTTTATGCTTGAAATGAACAACCTCGAATAAGCTCATAATAATATTCAGAGATATAGAGACTAAGGAGATTGAACTAAATTAATGATTACCAAAGAAGGTATTATCACAGAAACATCTGCTGGAAGGGCATGGATTAGAACTACACGATCAAAATCGTGCGATTCATGTGTATCAAAGGATTCGTGCGGAGAGCATTCAAAGGCAGAGGAGATGACAGTTCAGGTCGAAAATTCGCTCGATGCAGCAACTGGCGACAGGGTTGTCGTTGGCTTCAGAACTGCCCCACTACTTAAAATAGCTTTTACTCTATATATATTTCCTATCATTCTTATGATTGTTGGAGCAGGAATTGGAGATTCAATTGCCTTTGGATTAGGCATTGATAAGTCTATTATGTCAATGATTGTTGGCGTTCTATTTTTTACGGTTGCTTTTTTTATTATACGATTTATCAATAATATTTTGGCAGAAAAAAAAGAATATCAGCCTTTCTTAATGCGTTTAATACAAAAATCTGCTTCCTGCGATACCAATAATAAACCCCCACTCAAAAATGTCTAATCAGTATATCAACAATATGGCAAATCCCGCCATAATTACAGCAGTCAATACAACGCCTACATAGTTTAAAATATTCCAAAACAAAGCTATTTTTGCTTGAATATTATGATGTTCTGATATAGTAGAGTCAGAGTTTTGTATTAAGCCCTTTTGTATGGGGAAACCATGATTTTTAATCTGGTTTTCTTTCATATAGGGTTTAATGTTTTTTAAAACAGTTTCAATTTTGTCGTATTAACAGTATTTAAGGTTTTTACACATTTTAAGGATGAGGGCAACTTACCATGACCTCGAAAAAAGATTTACAAATCGCTTCATTACTTGCTGTTGTGCTTTTTATCACTGGAATTACCTGTTATGCCGCATTTCCGCCGCCCGCACCTGAAGAACCTGTAAGGTTGATGTTTCAGAATGCTGCGGGAAAGGTGCTTTTTACCCATGCAGTGCATAATCAGGATTATGACCTCTCGTGTCTTGATTGTCATCATAACATTGAAGATGATGAAATCTACAGATGCAAAGAGTGCCATAAGGCTACCGGTGATGAGGGTATGCCGAGTAGGACAGACGCATTCCACGCACAGTGTATGGGCTGCCATAAAGAAAAAGGAGCGGGGCCAGTGGATTGTAATTCATGTCATGCACTATAACTGGCATTACGTGATTCTAATATTGCATGATACCTTAGTCTATCCCAATATATAATGAATATGGGTGAATAGAAGAAATCATGCAAAAAAGTTTCATGTCAAATAAAAATGCAGGTTAAACGCATGTATCACCAATTTCAACAGATAAAGGTTTGTTATGATTAAGAGATCGTTTATCGGATTGACTGAACCAAAGCTTATGTGTGATCTGGTTGAACCAGGTCCAAAGGAGCCGGAAGCCATTCCCATACCACCCAGGTTGATTCTTCTGCTGAACGAACCGTTGGACAGCACAAAAGACTCACTTGTCAAAAAAGGTGATATGGTGAAAAAGGGAGAGCGAATTTTCCTCTACAAAGAGAGTAGAGAATATGTATTGTCTCCTGTTTCCGGCACAATCACATTTATTGCTCCATTCACAGGGGATTTTGGGGCACTTGCAACATATCTTGTCGTGGAGACCAACACAAGAGATGATGTTGACAACGATTTTGCAGAGTGTGTCTCTATCCCTGATATTCAGACGGCTGACAGCTATCTGAGGGGGATCCCAGGTGACCCTCCACTCAAGCTGCTTGTAGATGCGGCAGATGGAATTAATATCAGTAAGATAATCATTAGTGGTGTTGACCAGGATATTCTTTGCACCACACGTCAGTATGTTTTGACAAGATTCAGGGAGGATCTGTCAAAAGCAGTAACACTTCTCAACCAGTTGACAGGTATCAGCGATATATCTATTGCAATGCCGGAAGCCTTGACCAAACTGTCAGCATTTAACGGTATGAACCTTGTCAAGGTATCTTCTGATTATGTGAGTTCTCTCCCACCAATGCTCATGCACAAATACCTTGGGGTCTCATTTGTCCCTGGTAAAACTTGCGAAGAGCTTGGTGTCTGCTTCATCTCTGTTGAGGCAGCACTCTCTCTTGTAAAAGCATATTCAGAAAAACAGCCTGTCTATGAAAAAATAGTTACTATCATAGACAAAAACGGGAAACAAAGCAGAGTATCCGCAACTATAGGCACGCCAATTCACCGTATTTTCACACAGGTTGGAGTTGAAACCTCTGAAAAAGACAGGATCATAATTGGTGGTCCACTAAGGGGAATTGCTGCTTATACGCTTTACCATCCGGTTACTCCAGATATGGATACACTGATTGTTCAACATAGCAGTGAAATTCCAACGGTATCTGATTATCCATGTATCAACTGTGGTAAATGTGTCAGAGTTTGTCCAGCAAATCTTCCTGTAAATATTCTGGTTCGTTATCTTGAATCAACTCTTTATCAGGATGCTGCTGACAGTTATGACCTTTTTTCCTGTATTGAATGTGGACTTTGCAGCTATGTATGCAGTGCAAGAATACCAATCTTCCAGTATATCCGGCTTGGAAAATATGAGCTCAAGAGACTTGAATCAAGTATAGAATCAGATATGCAAAGGGAGGGCTGATAATGGTTAAACAGAACAAATTTACAGTATCCCACGCCCCGTTCTGG
>CAXNND010000017.1:0-11716 GCA_964203105.1 Desulfamplus sp. | reverse complement strand
ATACTCTATGATTCTTGCCATGTTAAAGCCATTTTCCAGGACAATTTTTTTGAACATAAATGCCACTGCAATCAAGGCACCACCGATATAACCAAACAGGCTTATTGAATCTGCAAGATCACCAAGTTTTACCTTTAGCGGGCTTTCTCTCTCCTCTGTCTGCATCTCAAGGGCAAGTTTGCCGTATTGAGATGTATCTCCGACTCTTTTGGAAACCATAACAGCTTCACCTGAGCAGACAACAGTACCCCTGAAAAGTTTGTGGGGATCAAGAAAATTTATCTCCTTGTCAAAATCTGGATCATAATCAGCGATCTGCTTGCCACTCTTGTAAGAAGGGGAATCAACAGAGGGTTTGAGCTTCTTTGCCTCTGCTGACTCTCCATTCAAAGTTGCCTGATCAACCTTTAAATCCCCACTATAGATAATACCATCTACAGGGATTTTGTCCCCTGGCTGGAGCAATATAAAATCTCCAACAACAATGTCATCAATATCTATTTCAGCGATGTTTCCATCTCTGAATACCTTGCACTTGATCTTTGAGGCATCTTCCTGCAACTGCTGAAAAGTTGCCTCGTTTTTATGTTCAGACCATGTGCCAACAAGGGTTGCAAGAAGAACAGCAACCGCAATGCCAAAAGATTCATACCAGTGGGCCTTGCCGATAAAAACAAAAACAACATTAATCGCAAGTGCCACCAAAAGAATTTTGATAATAGGATCATCAAAATTGCCCTTATACTTGTCCCAGAAACTCTCAACTTCCTGTTTTGTCAACTGGTTTGAACCATAACTCTTTCTGGCTTCAAGAACAGCTGACGACGATAACCCTGAAATTTTTTTTTCCATTAAATTCCTCTGTTTAATTTGGTTCTTTTTATATAATCTATTTACTCTTATGTTGCAGGCAACCATTCTTCTTTTAATATACTATCCATCTCCCACGGACATTCGTCAGGAAATTTATCAAAATCAATCTGAGTCTCTTTTTCCGCTGCCAATCGTGCATCCAACCAGACATCTGCTAACCACTCATTATCAATTAGTGACTTTTTTAAACTTGGAGTATTTTTCAATCTCCTGATAATTGATTGTCGTTGCTCCTTAATAGTTTTCTCCCAACTGCTGCCTTGTCGTGCAGGCTGAAAATACCATTTTAAGAGGTGCATCATTAAGACTGTCATACGATTTGCAAGTTCTCTCTGTTCGCTTTTTCCCACCTCTTCAATTTCCTCTGCAATATGTTCTATGTCAATATCTGACAAATTACCCGATCTCAGCAAATATGACTGTTCTTTTGACCAAGCTACAATATCACTGTTATAAGCCGTTAGCATCTATTTCTCCTGTTTAACCATTTTTAAAGACTCTTCTCCTGTCTTATCCATATCGGGTTCAAAATGGATAGTATCACCATCTTTAAAATCACCTTTCAGAAGTGCCATTGCAAGCGGGTTTTCCATATATTGCTGAATCACCCTTTTGAGTGGTCTTGCACCAAAAGCTGGATCATAACCTTTATCTGCAATAAATTCCATTGCACTGTCAGAGAGTTTTACCTCAATCTTTCTTTGAGCAAGCCGTTTATTCAGAGCTTTTATCTGAATATCTGCAATTGCCTTGATATCTTCTTGTGACAAATTCTGGAATGTTATTATCTCATCAATCCTGTTTAAAAATTCAGGCTTGAATGATGCCTTCAGTGCTTCGGTGATACCCTTGGAAAAAAGCATTCTATCAGATAGGGCTTTGTCTTGGTAGTCTGAAGCTTTTGCAAGTCTGTCAGTGTCCTGCATAAAGATACCGGCATCCTGTATAAACTGGCTGCCAACATTTGATGTCATAATAATTATGGTGTTGGTAAAATCAACTGTTCTGCCATGCCCATCAGTCATTCTGCCGTCATCTAAAACTTGAAGCAGAATATTAAACACATCAGGGTGAGCCTTTTCAATCTCGTCAAACAGAAGAACTGCATATGGTCTTCGTCTGACAGCCTCTGTAAGTGCCCCACCCTCTTCATATCCAACATAACCCGGAGGAGCACCAATAAGCCTTGCAACCGAATGCTTTTCCATATATTCAGACATGTCAATACGCACCATTGCCTGCTCGCTGTCAAAAATAAACTCGGCAAGAGCCTTGGCAAGCTCTGTTTTTCCCACACCGGTTGGACCCATGAACATGAATGTACCAATCGGACGAGCTGCAGACTGCAAACCTGAACGTGCCCGACGAACCGCATTGGATACAGCATCAATTGCCTTTCGTTGCCCGATAACCCTTTGCTGGATATAGGATTCCATCTGAACCAATTTTTCCTGCTCACCCTTTAGCATTCGGGATACCGGAATGCCTGTCCATGCCGAGACCACATCGGCAATGTCAGAGGCTTCTACATCCTCCTTAAGCATCTTCTTGTCCTCTTGAAGTTTATCAAGCTCTGACTTTTTTGCACTGACCTGACGTTGCAAATCTTCAATTGTCCCATATTTAATCTGGGCAACCTTTGCCAAATCACCTTGACGCTCCGCAATTTTTGCCTCAGTCTGAGCCTGATCTATCCGTTCCCTGATTGTTGTGATCTCTTGAATGAGCCTCTTTTCACTCTCCCAGTGCTGTTGCATCGGCTCAATCTCTGCCCGCATCTCCTCAATCTTTTTCTCCAATTTGTCAAGTCGCTCTATCGAGGCTGGGTCTTTCTCTTTTTTAAGCCCCTGACGTTCAATTTCAGCCTGAACCATACGCCTTTGAACCTCGTCAATCACCAGCGGCATACTGTCAATCTCGATTCTTAAACGGGATGCTGCTTCATCAATAAGATCAACAGCTTTATCTGGAAGGAAACGATCTGCAATGTATCGGTGGGAAAGAGTTGCAGCAGCAACAATGGCAGAGTCCTTGATTCTTACTCCGTGGTGGATTTCATACTTCTCTTTAAGCCCTCTCAGGATGGAGATGGTCGCCTCAACTGAAGGTTCTGCTGCAAATACAGGCTGAAAACGGCGTTCAAGAGCCGCATCTTTTTCAATGTATTTGCGATATTCATCAAGCGTTGTTGCCCCAACGCAACGCAAAGTTCCGCGAGCCAAGGCGGGTTTTAGCATGTTTGAGGCATCCATTGACCCTTCAGCAGCACCTGCTCCAACAACTGTATGAAGCTCGTCAATAAATAAAACAACTTCACCCTGGGAAGCCTCAACCTCTTTTAAAACTGCCTTAAGCCGCTCTTCAAATTCGCCCCTGTATTTTGCACCGGCAACCAACGCCCCCATATCAAGGGCTATAATTTTTCTGTTTTTAAGGCTTTCAGATACATCACCAGCCACAATCCGCTGGGCAAGACCCTCAACAATCGCGGTTTTACCAACTCCAGGCTCACCAATTAAAACTGGATTGTTTTTGCGTCTTCTTGATAACACCTGAACAATTCGCCGAACCTCTTCATCTCTGCCAATTACAGGGTCCAACTTGCCAGCACGGGCAAGCTCGGTGAGATTTCTGCCAAATCGTTCAAGTGCCTGATACTTCTCTTCTGGATTCTGATCTGTGATGGTCTGATTGCCCCGAATATCTTTGAGAGCGGCAAGAACCATATCCCTTGTCAGGCAACTGCCGCTTATTCCGTCAAGCTCACCACCAGCATTTTTACCACTCAGACTGCTACCATAGACTCCTTTAAGTATCTCCTGATGTGCTCCTGAAACATGAATCAAGGCAAGAAGGATATGCTCAAGGCTCACATATTGATCTTTCATATCTTGGGCTTCAATAGATGCCCTATCAAGAACTCGCTTTGTATCCTTTGATAGATAGACATCTCCAGCAGCACCAGTTACTTGAACCAATTTATCTAATGCCCTGTCAATCGCTTTAATTAACTGCTCGGCAAATCCGTCAGTTATTTTAATTACGCTATCTCTTCTAATTTGCTCAATTTTATGAATGATGGATGGTATAAGACCATCTTTATCATCCATCATTGCTTTTAGAATATGGACAGGCTCAATTGCCTGATGGTTTTTTCTCAGGGCAATTGATTGGGCTGCCTGAATGGTTTGCTGTGATTTTATGGTAAATTTATCGAATTGCATATCTATTCCTCCATGAGTTGCATATTATTTTGATATGTTGATATGAGTTACATATTAATTTTGATATGATTTTTTTAATTCTCACATTAAAAGTAATGCAACTCATTTTGTTGTCAATTCGATATTTTTTGGCTCAATATGTTAATGGTAGGCGGTTTTCAAGAAACTTGTCAAAATCAACCTGAATCTCATAGTTCATGATATAATCTGCCTCAGCACATAGGGAAGAATTCCCCCATTTCTATAGTACGCCAGATCAATGTGGTTATCTAAACGTGAGATAACATCAAATTCCACTGTGGCAGGAGCATCAGTATTGGTGGTTGTTGCCCGACTGCTACTGTCCAAAGTTCCTGAGCCAATACCTTTTATCGCTTTTACTCTCAGAGTACATCCAGGTTCCATATTTTCAATCCCTGAAATGGTAAAGAGTTCACTGCCTGTCAATCCTAAGGATTCATAATCTTGATTGTTGGCAAATATTAATGGCAGGACACCCATTCCAACAAGATTGCTTCTGTGAATTCTCTCAAAAGATTGTGCTATAACTGCCCTTACACCTAAAAGATTTGTCCCTTTGGCTGCCCAGTCCCTTGAAGAGCCTGTTCCATACTCTTTACCGCCAAGAACGATCAGGGGAATGGATTGTGCTGCGTATGACATGGCAGCATCAAATACCGACGTCACCGTATTCTCGGGCATTTTAAGTGTAAAGCTGCCAGCATTCGGATAGGTGGCTGCATCAGCCTGATTGCCTGCTTTTTCAAACACCCTGTTTTTTATTCGGATATTTCCAAATGTTCCTCTCATCATAACCTCATGGTTGCCGCGTCTTGAACCATAGGAATTAAAATCCTCACGCTTTACACCATGAGATTCCAAATATTTGCCGGCAGGATAATCCTTTGGAATTGTGCCGGCAGGGGAGATGTGGTCTGTTGTTATTGAATCCCCAAGCACAAGCAGAGAGCGTGCCTTTTCAATGGAACAGGGTAATGTTGGCTCTTTTTTAAAACCCTCAAAAAACGGGGGTCTTCTGATATACAGAGAATTCTTGTCCCACTGAAATGTTTTACTTTCAGCAACATCAAGCTCCTGCCAGAGTTTATCGCCTTTAAATATTGCAGAATATTGTTCTGTGAAATACTGCTGTTTAACATGATTTGAGACAAGGTGTTCAATTTCACGTTCAGATGGAAAAATATCTTTAAGGTAAATTGGTTTTTTTTCAACACCATACCCAATTGGTTCTGTATCAAAATCAATATCCACCCTGCCAGCCAAAGCGTAGATAACCACAAGAATAGGAGACATAAGATAGTTTGCCTTTGTGCTCTGGTGAACCCTTGCCTCAAAGTTTCTGTTACCCGAAAGGACAGATGCCACTTTAAGATCATTGGCTTTAATGGCATCTTCAACACCAGGGCAAAGAGGACCACTGTTACCAATGCAGGTCATGCAGCCAAAACCTGCTGTATGAAATCCTAATTTTTCAAGATATGGCATAACACCGGCAGCTTGAAGATAGTCAACAACCACCTTTGAGCCTGGAGAAAGAGATGTCTTGACAAAAGAGGGAACTTCAAGACCAAGTTCAACCGCTTTTTTTGCGGCAATTCCCGCTCCAATCATTACACTTGGGTTGGATGTGTTTGTGCATGATGTGATCGCTGCAATCACCACACTGCCGTTTGCTATCTGAACCTCTTTTTCATTTATAGTACTTTTATTCTGACCATTATCATCTGAAGGGCAAATAGTTTTTATTTTGACAACAGGATTTGCACCTGATTTAAACTCATTTACAAACGAAGCCTTTACATCAGTAAGGTAAATTCTGTCCTGAGGTCTATAGGGTCCTGCGACAGACGGTCTAATTTCAGAAAGATCAACCTTTACAGTTCTTGTAAACTCAATGTTTTCATCACCTGAGCAGAAGAGCGAGCACTCTTTGCAGTAGGTTTCAACTCGTTTAGTCAGATGGCTTCTGCCTGTCATGGCAAGATAGTTGATTGTGTTCTCATCAACAGGAAAAAAGCCCATAGTTGCACCATATTCAGGCGACATGTTGGCAATGGTTGCCCTGTCAGTCAGAGATAGGGCTTTCATGCCAGGTCCTGTGAACTCGACAAATTTCTCAACCACCTTCTCTTTTCGTAAAACATGGGTTATGTGCAAAACAATATCAGTTGCAGTAACACCCGCAACAGGCTTGCCGTTAAGATGGACACCGATAACATCCGGCAGTGTCATAAAATAGGGCTGCCCCAACATAACAGCCTCAGCTTCAATACCACCCACACCCCAGCCAAGAACCCCGAGTCCATTAATCATTGTTGTATGGGAATCTGTCCCGACAAGGGTATCAGGAAAGGCAATTGTTGCACTATCATTGGTTTTACTGGTGACAACCTGGGCAAGATACTCAAGATTAACCTGATGACATATACCTGATCCTGGCGGTACAACCCTAAAATTATCAAAACTCTTCTGTGCCCATTTAAGGAGGCTGTAACGCTCCATGTTTCTTTTATATTCCAAATCAACATTAAGAGCAGCGGCATTTTGTGTTCCGTGAAAATCGACCTGAACCGAGTGATCAACCACAAGATCAACAGGAACAAGAGGGTTGATCTTCTCAGGGTCTCCTCCTGTCTCCATAACCGCATCCCTCATGGCAGCCAGATCCACAACTGCCGGAACACCTGTAAAATCCTGCATCAGCACCCGTGCGGGGTGGAATGGAATCATGACAGGCTCATCATTTGTCTGACGTCCCCAGTTGATCACATTAACCACATCCTGCTCCCTGACAATATCTCCGTCCAAATTCCGCAAAAGATTTTCAAGCAGTATTCTGATGGAAAAAGGCAATCTCTGAACATCTGCAATCCCCTTCTGCTCAAGCATTGAGATATTGCAAACCGTGTATGATTCACCATTAATATTGAGTATTGTTCTGCATTCTGGAAGGCTCATTGTAATCTGCTCCTTTTGAGTTTGTTTGGATTGAAGTGGTAATAGAAAAAATCCCCTATCCATTCATGGGAAGGGGACTAAGACATAAAAGATTTCGTAAACCTGGAAATTTTATAAAGTTAGATAGTTTGGATCAGATGTTCTACAAGACGAGATATATATCAGCCAACGATTTCCATACCGCTGAAAAAATATGCAATCTCAAAAGCTGCTGTTTCCGGTGCATCTGAACCGTGAACAACATTTTTTTCAATATCGGTCGCATAGTCTTTTCTGATGGTACCCTCTTCAGCATTTTTAAAGTTGGTGGCTCCCATGAGTTTCCGGTTTTTTGCAATCACATCCTCACCCTCAAGAACCATGGCAACAATTGGACCTGAAGTCATAAACTCGGTAAGGCTCTTGAAAAAAGGTCTCTCTTTATGGACAGCATAAAAACCTTCTGCCTGCTTCTGGCTCAAATGGAGCTTTTTCATTGCAACAATTTTAATTCCAGCAGTTTCAAAACGTTTGATAACTTCACCAATGATATTTTTCGCAACGCCGTCAGGTTTGATCAAAGATAATGTTCTTTCCATTTATGGATATCCTTATTATTAATATTTAATTTTGGTGATAAAAGTACAGGGTAAATGTTTAATACAAAAACATGAGATGTGTTATCATATAACCAGCTTTCAAGTCAACAAATGCTATTTTAAAGATTTGGCAATCTTTTATAGAACCCAGCCAGCCAATGTGAAACAACACATCAACGCATGCCAAACACAAACGGCTTACACCTGATTTGATGTAAGCCGTTGTTTTTTATGGTCGGGACGACTGGATTTGAACCAGCGACCACTTGTCCCCCAGACAAGTGCGCTACCAGGCTGCGCTACGCCCCGCTTTAATTAGATTTGCCCATATACCAGACTGATCATATACTGTCAAGATGCATTTATTTTTTAACTCCTGAATTGCAACGTTATAATAGTTGAAAACTTATGCTATTTTAAAACCTTTTTGTCCAGTCTTGAAGAGCTGCAAGTTGCTGGATAACGAGATCCTGAATCTGTTCATCAACAAGATTTCCATCGACATTGTTGATGATATTTATGAAAAAGTTGAATCTCTCAAAATTAGCTGGGATGTATGGCATATTTTTTGTAGTGAGAAGAAAATAGTAACTCACTTCTATTTGAGAAGTAATTATATATGATTATTAAAAACAATAAGAAACAGGAGAGTGAAAATGGGTAAATGTATAAATCATCCAGAACGGGAAACAAATTATATCTGCATGAAACACAATATCTATCTGTGTGAAGAGTGTCTTGAATGCCGTGATCCTGAAATATACTGCAAATTCAGGCAATCCTGCCCTATATACTTTATCTCAAAAAAAGGTTTTAACGAACCAGAAACAAAACAGGCGGCAGAACCTAATATTAAAGAATTTAATGTTAGGTTTGAGCCTGATGGCAAAACGGTTAAAGTTCCTGAGAATACAAATTTACTTGAAGCAGCTCAAAAAGCAGGGGTTTATATCAATGCATCTTGCAACGGAAAAGGGGCATGTGGAAAGTGCAAATTAGTAATAGAGTCAGGCAGGGTTGATTCTGCAAAAACCTCTCTTCTAAGCGAAAAGGAAAAAGAAAAAGGATATGTTCTTGCGTGTCTATCAAAGGTCAGGGAAGATATAGCAGTCAGAATACCAGAAGAAGCCATTGAGAAAAAACTTAAAACTGCTGGAATGGGAGAGGCTGCAACAAAAAGGCTTACTGGTCTTATTGATAAAATAGAGCCTATTGTTGAGAGAATTCCACTTGAGCTTGATCTGCCAACCCTTGAAGATACAGTAAGCGACCTTGACAGGTTAAGAAGATCACTTAAACGGCTTGGATACGACACATCAAGAATGAGCACCAATATCAAAGTGATGCGTCAGCTTACAAATGCTGTTAGAGATGATCATTTTAAAGTGGTTGCATCTGTTTTATTCAAAAAATGTTCATCTGAAATTGTTGATGTGCTGCCGGCTAACAATGAACATAGAAAATATCTTGGCATGGCAATAGATTTGGGAACAACCTCTATTGTTGTTTATATTGTAGATATGAATGACGGCAAGGTGTTAAGTGCGGCTTCCGGTCACAATAGTCAGGCAGCATGTGGCGACGATGTTATTAACCGTATAGTCTGCTCTGAAAAAGACGGGGTTGGAAAACTCAAAAAAATGGCTCTTTCCACAATAAATAATCTTACAATGATGGCTCTTCACTCTATTGATGCGGACTATAAGGACATTGATAACATTGTGGTTTCCGGCAATACGGTAATGACTCATCTGCTTTTAGGAATAGATGCAAAATATATCAGAAGAGAGCCATATATTCCCACAGTTTCAGAGTTTCCTATTATGCAGGCAGGTGATATTGGCTTAAAAGCTGCATCTTATGCAGGTTTTTTTGTTATGCCAGGTCCAGCAAGCTATGTTGGAGGAGATATTGTTGCAGGAGTTTTATATACAGGATTCCATAGAAATAAGGAGCTTACACTATTTATTGATATTGGAACCAACGGCGAAATTGTACTTGGCAACAATGAATTTCTTATGACAGCAGCCTGCTCTGCTGGTCCTGCTTTTGAAGGTGGAGGTATAAGATGGGGTATGCGTGCAGAAGAGGGAGCTATTGAGAAAATCGTTCTTGACCCTAAAACTTACGACCCTGAATATGTAACTGTTGATAATAAGCCAGCAAGAGGAATCTGCGGTTCTGGCATGATAGACCTTTTATCAGAGATGTTAATTAAAGGAGTTATAGGGCAGGATGGTAAATTCAGGCTTGATGCTGACCACCCAAGATTAACAATGTTTAATGGAGAGCGGGCATTTATTATTGCAAATGCTGCAAATATTGACTCTGAAGAGGATATAATCTTTACCCAGTCAGATATAAGAAGCCTTATTTTAAGCAAAGCTGCTGTATTTGCAGGTTTTAACATTCTTCTCCAGCAGGTAGGACTCGATTTTTCCGCTATTGAGCAGATGATTATTACAGGCGGTTTTGGGCAGTATCTTGATGTTGAAAAGGCAATAACTATAGGATTACTGCCAGATATTGAGAGAGAAAAATTCAAATATATGGGGAACAGCTCAATTGCGGGTTCATATATGGCTCTTTTATCCAACAGATACAGACAAGAAGCTCTACAGATATCAAACTCAATGACATATTTAGATTTTTCAAGCAACAATGCCTTTATGGACGAATTTACAAGAGCACAATTCTTACCTCACACTGATCTTAAACTGTTTCCTACTGTAAAAATACTGAAAAAAAACCCATTGTGAGAGATTGAAAAAATGATGGAAGATTCTTCATGTTTAAATCTTGGGCAGGTTTTTAATGCTTCCAATGATCTAATAGCAATCATTGATCTTGATGGAAAAATTAAAAATATCAACAACGCATATCTTCGTTTTTATGGTCTGAAACGAGAAGATGTTATAGAGCAGCCATGCAGCAAGTTTTTAAAGAGTGATTTTTGTAAAAGTGGAGCAGGTTCTTGTCCATTTAAACATGTTACAGAAAATGGAGAGATTGCAGAGGTTGAGGTTATAAAACGAGATATAAATGGCAGAGTATTTCCTATGCTGTTGACAGCTACTCCGTTTAGATCAGTGAGCGGTGAAATCTTAGGAATGATAGAGTCGTTTAAAGATATTGCGATGCTTAAAAATTCTGAAAATCGTCTGAGAAAACTTTTTTCTGGAACTATACATTCAATGGCAGAGGTTGTTGAGACAAGAGACCCATATACAGCAGGACATCAGCAGCGTGTAGCAAAAATAGCTGAAAAGATAGCATTAAAAATGGGGCTTTCTGAAACTGTTCAGGAGACTGTATATATCTCTTCGCTTGTTCACGATATTGGCAAAGTATATGTTCCGTTAGAGTTTTTGACAAAGCCGGGTAAACTCTCTGATATAGAATTTGAAATCATAAAAAAGCATGTTGCAAAAGGGTATGAAATACTAAAACCAATCCCGTTTGAACAGCCTGTAGCAGCTATTGTGCGTCAGCATCATGAGAGAATAGATGGTTCAGGTTATCCAGATGCCTTAGAAGGAGATATGATTCTTGTAGAATCTCGAATTATTGGTGTTGCCGATGTTATAGAAGCAATGTCATCCCACAGACCATACAGACCAGCTCTTGGACTTGAAACAGCTATTAATGAAATTAGAAAAAACAGGGGAATAAAATATGATGCTGATGTTGTAGATGCAGCCCTTGCTCTGCTTAATGATGGTATTCCCTATTAGAAGGAGGATTTATGGAGATAAATCGGCGAAATTTTTTCAAGATCATGGGGGCTGGAGCTATTTCAACCACAGCTCGCCCCTCTGATCTAAGTGCGTGGGAGTCTAAAGCTCCGCTAAACGCTTTTGGATGTTTAGTTGATCTGACGCGGTGTATTGGCTGCCGAAAGTGTGACACTGCATGCAGCGAGGTTAATAAACTGCCCCCTCCTGTAAAGGCAAGCTGCGATTGTAGTGTGTTTGAGCAAAAAAGACGTCCTGACGAAAAGGCATTTACAGTTGTCAACCGCTATTTTACAGGCAAAGTTGACGGTAAAGATCAGCCTGTCCC
>CAXNND010000016.1:0-12122 GCA_964203105.1 Desulfamplus sp. | reverse complement strand
AGATTATCAAAAATACTGCCTGCAAGGTCACAAGGGTAGGGGAGCTGATTGGCAGAGAGGTTGCTGAAAAACTTGATATCCGGTTTGGTGTTGTTGATCTCTCGTTAGCTCCGACCCCCACAGTTGGAGACAGTATAGGTGAGATATTTCAGACATTGGGTCTGACAAGCATAGGTGTTCCAGGCTCTACAGCAGCCTTGGCAATGCTTAATGATGCAGTTAAAAAGGGTGGTGCATTTGCAAGCTCTCATGTTGGAGGGTTGAGCGGGGCATTCATACCGGTAAGCGAAGATTTGAACATTGCAGCGGCAGCAGCAAACGGATATCTTTCAATAGAAAAACTTGAAGCCATGACCTGTGTCTGTTCAGTGGGGCTTGATATGGTGCCTGTTCCTGGCGATATCTCTGAGGAGACCCTGGCTGGGATTATTGCTGATGAGATGGCAATCGGCATGATCAACAACAAGACAACAGCGACAAGGATTATTCCGGTTCCAGGAAAAAAAGCAGGGGACAAGGTCAGCTTTGGAGGGCTTCTTGGTGAGGCAACTATCATGAATGTGCCCCACGCTACAAACAGGGATATCTTTGTCACTCGAGGCGGCAGGATTCCTGCACCCATTCACAGTCTTAGGAACTGAACAAGATGGTTTGTCAAGGTAAATATATATATGCGGATAATAACGGAGACAGAGACTATAAATAATATAGCCATAGTAAAAGATGAGAACAAGGCAAATATGAACATCATATTTGCTCTTACCCTTGTTCACTTTACAGGAGATTTCTACAGCTCGTTTTCAAGCCCGCTCATGCCTGCATTTGTGGAAAAACTTTCTCTCTCCCTTGCACAGGTGGGTATTATAACAGGTCTGGTACGTATGCTCTCGTTTGTCATCCAGCCATGTGTGGGTTACCTCGCAGACAGGTATCAAACCAGAATATTTATCTTCTGCGGGCTGCTATTCACCATTATCTTTATTCCGCTATCCGGTATTGCTCACAACTACTATATTCTCATGCTGGTGCTTGCCATCGGCTCTGTTGGTTCTTCAATGTTTCATCCGTCAGTTACTGGTATGGTTCCCCTCTATAGCGGTACAAAAAAGGGTTTTGCCCTCTCCATATTCAACACTGGTGGAACTTTTGCATTTGGCGTGGGTCCTGTTTTCATATCATGGTATGTTGCAAACTTTGGTCTTGAAAAGATGCCCGCTACAATGGTCATTGGCTTTATTTTCCTGCTTGTCTGTATTGCATATATCCCCATGCCTGTGAGCGAAGGATTTAAAAATACAGGATTTATCGGTTCTCTGAAGGAGAGTGTCGGAGATGTTTGGAGACCAATTGCCCTTATCTGGATGGTTATGGTATTACGCTCTGTGGTGGCTCAGTCATATATGACCTTTATGCCGATTTATCTCTCCAAGAGTGGTCATAATCTGGTTTCTGTGGGGGCTATTGTTGCAATTTTTATCATAGCAGGGACAATAAGCGGGCTACTCGCAGGATATTTATCAGACAAGATAGGATACAAGCTGATATTTGCTGTTTCAAATATAATGATGCTCCCCTCCCTGCTCCTTTATCTGATGATTCCTGGAAAATGGATTTATGGAGGGGCTTTTATTGCAGGTTTTTTTGTCTTTGCATCCCTTCCTCTGGCTGTTGCAATGGCTCAGACCCTTGCTCCAAAAGGAAGATCCATGGTCTCAAGTCTGATGATGGGGCTTGCATACGGTCTTGGCGGACTTGCATCCCCGTTGGTCGGAAAACTTGCTGATATCTACTCAATAGAGTCAGTACTGTTCTATCTTGCTTTTTTGCCTTTGATCAGCGTTTTTATTATTTCAAGGTTTCCTGATGTCAGGGGTGCTGGATGACAAAATAATACCCTTAAGGTCTTACAATCAACTTCTGCCCCGGGTGTATCACGCTTTTTCTGGTAAAATTGTTCAATTTAAGTAGCGTCTCAAATGAGATCCCATAACTTTGGGCAATACCGGTAAGGCTGTCGCCATTTCTGACAACATGATGTCGGTTATTTTTATCAGTCTGCTGGATAGAGCCTCCCGGCTTAACAGGCGTTGTCCTATATGGAGTTGATTCGCCCTGATACTTTGAAAGCTCCCTTGCAAACTCCTGATAAAAAATCTTGTCCATACCTGGCGGAATAAAAATAGAATATCTTCCCTGTTCAAGATAGTACCCTTTTATATCGGGATTCAAATCCTTTATCTCTTTAAAGTAGCTCTTCGCTGCCCTCGCAATTAACGCAACAGGAACTCTGGTTGTACAATCTATTGTAACTTTAGCAAAATCAAGAACTGGATAGTAATCTTCTGGTGAAAAGTAAAAGCCATATTTTTCAGGATGTTCCATGATTTCCCGTGCCACAATTACCCTTAAAACATACCTTTGGGTCTCCTGTGGTAGATATAGCCTGTAATAATCATAGACATCTTGCAATGCCATCTCCCTTGCAAGACCGTTTTCACCCATATTGTATGCTGCTAAAGCAAGTGGCCATGAGTTGAAACGTGTATAAAGTTTACGAAGATAGGTGCAGGCTGCCCTTGTGGATTCAATAAGGTTTTTCCGTGCATCAATACTATCATCAAGCCTTAAACCATACTCCTCACCGGTTGACGGCATAAACTGCCATGTTCCCATAGCTCCCTTGTTTGAGCCTGCTTGTGACCTTAAACTGCTCTCAATGACAGCAACATATTTTAAATCCAGTGGAAGCCCATACTCTTTAAGAATCCTGTCTATATGGGGGAAATATTGAGATGCCCGCTTTATCCACAAAATGACCTGTGCCCTGTCCCAGAGAATAAGTAGCATCTCCCTTTCAAGGCGTTCACGCACATCCTGAATCTCAATTGGTATCTTGCTGCCACAAAAATCTAAAGCACCTGAATAATTTGCACTTTTAACAAGAGACGGAATCATCTCGTTTCTGACTGGAGCGGAGGCGTTCGCACCTGCTGAATAGCTGCTTTTATTGCTTGTCATAAAAGGTGCTTCATTTGCCGCAACGGTAGTGCTGTTTACGAAGGGTAGTTGATTTGATGTAATGGTCGGGATTGATAAAATAAGCAGCACAAAGGTTAGATTTAGCAGAAATTTCATACAGAAGCTCCTTGATATTGTAGTTTTTTTTATCGTTTTTATATTTCAACTTAATGGTTTATTATGCTAAAACAGGTTTTATTCTTAAAGTTTATTCTGTTGATTCAAGAATATTATTTATTGCACCTGTCAATTTTTTTACTGTTGCTGTTATATAATCAGCCGGTTTTGAGTGCAAGAAAAATTCAGAAACAAAAATTTTGTTCAGACAATAAAGATTTTGATAAAGAGTATGTTTGGAAAAAAGAAAAAAAATGAGTCACCTCCTCCAGAACCCCCGCCGGTTGAAAATAAGACAAATGGCAAGAAGGGAAAAGGTGGAAAAAAGGGTGATACAAAGGATTTGGTACCAGTGCCAGACCCTCAACACAAGCCATCAGAGAAGAAGCGATGGAAATTTTTCTCTAAAAAGCTCATCATTGTGCTGTTTTTGTTGGTTTCTGTAGGGATAGCTGGTTTTGTTGTATATAAAATATATTTTTCCAAAAAAGCTGATGGTCCACCTCCGAGAGTTTATGTGAAGAGAGAACTTCCAAATGTTATACTTGCCGAGGAGATTATCAGGTTTACCTACGATTTTATTCCAGAATTCTATGAATCAACTGTTCTTTTCAACGATCAGATTCTTATTCTTGCAAATGAGATCAAACGCCTCACTGCCTTAGGCAAACAGTTTCCCGATCAGATAAAAATTGCGGAAAAAGAGATAAAGGTGATTGAAAAAGAGTCAAACAAACTTAAACAGACCTATGAAAAATTAGAAAAAAGAGTCGAAGCCCTATATGTATCATATCGTGTCAATCAGGAGGCTGGTTTTCAGCAGATTGAGGCACAGAAAGTCGATATTTCAGCAGGAGCAAAAGAATCTTTAACTCCTGTGCTGGAGTTGACAAAGAGAATCCAGACAATGGTTCAATCAGAGACAAAGCCGCCTGAGGGTTTTGTCAAGGGGACAATCTATAAAGTCAGACAGAAAATTAACTCACTAATCAAATAGATAGTATCTGTAACTTGTATTGTCTTAACAGGACAAAAGGAAACTTAATTGCCCAAAGATTTTTATCATCTTAAAAGAGATAACAACCCGCACAGAGAAGAGGCTTTTACGCTATCATGCCTTGGTAAAATCCACCCTGCATCATCTGCTGATCTCCTCAGATGCAGGGGCTATTTATCAGGCTTGATCCAGGACTCTTTAAACTCTCCTGATAGTTTGACTTCAATACTTATCATCGGTCTTACTGAATCTGGAATTATACCAGCATTGTTAATGTACATGGAGACACTTGCAAGAAATCTTGACACCAGCATTTTATACTCAACAAGAAGACCATTATCAGGAATAGCCTTCAAGGAGAGCCACTCTCACGGACCTGACCATATACTGCCCCTGCCTTTATTCTCTTCTTCTTCTGCTGCTTATGTCCGTGGATCAATTTCAGACTCTGTCAGAATAAGAGAAATATCTCCTTTTAAAGAGATATGGATTGTTGAAGATGAGATTACAAGTGGCAACACAGTCTTTAATTTAATGGTTCAGTTGTGTGAATATCTTGATATGAGCCGTGTGCGTGTTTTTGCATTTGCCGATTTTAGAGACAGTCAGCAGAAAACTGATTTTTCTTTAAAAACAGCCATGAATAATATTGAGTGCACTGTACACACACTCAATATTATGGATAGCCATTCAAACACTACCGGTGAGCATCTGCTAAATATTATAGATGAATCTAAATGGCAGATTCCTTTAGGTATGGAAGCCAAAATAAATAATACCAAGATGGCAATAAATAATATCAGAGAGTTAGAAAAAAATAGCTTAAATTTTAATAATACAGAGCAGAATCATCATATAAAATCAGACAAGGCATCTGAAATAGACCCGTCAAACAACTGGCATTTGCCTGAAAAACGTCCAGCACTTGCAATAAAATCAGGTAGCTTTATTAATTATGATTTATGGAAACTTGCTCCTGATAAATTTTCTGCTGAATGGATAAAGAGCGAAACAATGCCCGACAGAACAATACTTGCAGTTGGTGAAGCTATTGATTTGGCTGCCTGTTTTGCCCTTGCAGACGAAAATATCCGTTTTCAGCAGATATCATTGAGTCCCTGGAAGGTTGATAATATCTCTATTTTCAGCAGAATCAACTTTGCAGGCAAATATTACCTTTATAATTATGAGAGATTAAAATCGTCTAAATCAAATCCTGTTTTTATACTCTGTGACCCGATTGACAAAGATGTGGAGCAGGAGGCAATAGTAAAACTTGGAGAGTATGGAGTTGCGGTTAAACCGATTTTCAAGCCAGAGTTCTGTAAAGCAGAGGAGAAGGTATAATGAGCTATCATGAGCCTGCTAACTATGTTGAATCGGTTAACAACTTCCCCTGGAATCAACGCTTTTATCTAAAACTTGACAAGGAGGTGCATCCGTTTAATGAGCCTGACCGTTTTCGTCCTCTGGACAGAGCATATGACGGTAAGACTACCTTCTGGTCAACCCCATCTCCTGAACCAGATTTAAACGATGCTTTCTGGCATGATGTTGAATATACTTTCAAAGATAAGATCAAATCTGATTTAACTCAAAACATTGGATCAAGATCAAAAGATGTCCCTGCAAGTAGCAATTTAAAAGATAGCTCTCTAATTGGCAATGCTGCACAAAATCTTGCATCATCAGTATTACAATTATATCCGAATCCTGAAAAAATTATATTTGTCTCTATTTTACGGGCAGGCGTCCCAATAACAGAGTGGCTCTGTCAGATGATGCCAGGAGCAGTGGGTGCAGCACTGTCGCTATTTGTGGGGATTGGTATTGATAAGGTTGCACTTGCAGCAGTAGAGAGAGATTTTCCTGACAGAACTGTCATTTTTGTTGATGGCTGGACAGGTAAAGGGGGAGTTGCAAGGGAGATTGAAAAGCTCAACAAGGGTCCATTGGCTGTATTGGTTGATCCGTGGGGCTGGGCAGATTTTGCTGGCGTAAGAGAGGATATTTTCTGCCCGTCCGCCTGTTTTACAGGACTTGCAACTCTTGGATTTTCAAGGACTTTTGTTGTGGATAGCAATGATCTCTTCTCTGCTTACCGCTTCTCTGAATATTTTGCAAAAAAAACAATTGTAGAAAGCTGGCAACAGTGCACCCCACTATATAATCCTCAATCGGCAACAGCAATATTTAATACTAAAGTGTCGTCATCCAAAAGATTTTATGCAGATACAAACCTTAGAATCCACAGTAATGAGGTTTGTCGTGCCCTTATAAATGCTGCCCCTGAAAAAATTTTGTTTGCAGATGATAAACAATTTGGTGAGGAACATTTCCCCATTTTACTTAAACTTGCAGAGCAAAGAGGCGTTGTGTCACAGTTTAATGTGAACTATTTAAAAGATATTAAGACAAAAGTTGCCTGCAAATTATATGGCAAATTGTGAATTATAATAAGCTGGATATTTATTTGCTTTGCTTTTTCATATCTGATAGAAAACACGGCTCAATAATAGATAAATCTCAAACGAACAGGAATTGACGGGTTCCGTTTAACTTATAGAAACTTCAATAAAAAACGATATTTTTTACGAATCGGCAATTTTTATCCCCCCTATTTTGCCCTAACAGGAGAACTTAAAAATGAGTAACATACTGCCTGAATTTGGACTATCCTTTGATGATGTGCTGCTTATTCCTGACTATTCAGCCATTTTGCCTGATGCGGTCCAAACCCATACAAGATTGACCCGCAAACTTTCTATCAATATTCCAATTGTCAGTGCTGCCATGGATACAGTTACCGAGGCTCTGACCTCAATAAGCATGGCAAGGGCTGGAGGACTTGGATTTATCCACAGAAATTTGAGCATTGAAGAGCAGGCAATTGAGGTTGACAGGGTCAAAAAATCAGAAAGCGGTATGATCGTTGATCCCATCACCATCTCTCCTGATGCCACAATTGCAAGTGTGCTTGAAATTATGGCAAAATACAGGATTTCAGGCATTCCTGTTACTGAAGGGGACAAACTCGTTGGTATTGTGACAAATCGTGATCTCAGATTTGAAACCGAGCTTCAAAAACCCGCCCATGAAGTTATGACCAAGGAAAATCTTATCACTGTGCCGGAAGGGTGCTCTCTTGAAGAGTCAAAGAAAATGCTTCACCAACACAGAATCGAAAAACTCCTTGTTGTTGACAAGGAGGGAAAACTCAAGGGTCTGATTACCATAAAGGACATTGAAAAAATAAAGAAATACCCGAATGCCTGCAAGGACTCGATGGGGCGATTGAGAACCGGTGCCGCAGTCGGTGTAGGGTCTGACATGATGACACGGGTTGAAGCCCTTTTAAATGCAGGGGCAGATGCACTTGTAATAGACACATCACATGGACACTCCATGAACGTCATCAATGCTGTAAAGAAGATTAAACACTTTTTTCCTGAAGCTCAGGTCATTGCTGGAAATGTTGCCACAGCAGCAGGGGCAAAAGCTCTTATTGATGCCGGTTCCGATGCTGTAAAGATCGGAATTGGTCCTGGTTCTATCTGTACCACCAGAATTGTTGCCGGTGTTGGCGTGCCACAGTTGTCTGCAATCTTAAACTGCAAAGAGATATCTGAAGAGACCGGAGTTCCCATCATTGCAGATGGAGGTATCAAGTTTTCCGGTGATATTACCAAGGCAATTGGCGGAGGTGCACATTGTGTGATGCTTGGAAGTCTTCTTGCTGGCACACAGGAGAGTCCGGGCGAGATTGTCATCTTTCAGGGAAGAAAATATAAAGCCTACCGTGGTATGGGGTCTGTTGAGGCTATGAAAAAGGGGAGCAGCGACCGCTATTACCAAAAGGATCATGATGATGACGAGACTCTTGTTCCAGAAGGTATTGTGGGTAGAATTCCTTACAGGGGTACAATCAGGGAGAATCTTGTTCAGATGTTAGGAGGTCTTAAAGCTGGAATGGGCTATCTTGGTGCATTAACAATTGAAGAGTTGAGACAAAAGGCTAAATTTGTGAAAATTACGGCTGCTGGTTTGAAAGAGAGCCATGTTCATGATGTCATTATTACCAAAGAATCACCGAACTACAGTGTTGACAGCATGAAGTAGAGTGTTGCTCAAGAGCCATCAACGACTTACATATTTGAGACTATTATTGCTCAAATAGACTAAAAAAGGAAAGGAAACAGGAAATATGCCTATCACAGAATTAGATATTCAACAACTTGCTAACACCAAATCTTATAAAAAAGGAAAAGACTATTTTAAGTCCAATGCTGTCACAGATATTCAGAAACGGGGAAACAGACTCCTTGCTGAAGTAGAGGGCAGCAATTATGAACCCTATCAAGTTAATGTCGAATTGAGTAAAGATTCTATTGTATCTACATACTGTGATTGCCCCTACGATGGAGACGGGGTATGCAAGCATATTGTAGCAGTGTTACTAAACTACATTCATAATCCTGAATCAATAGATGAACTTCCTACAATTGAGGAGCTGCTTGTCAACCTCAACGAGTCTGACTTACGTGAAATTCTGATTGATCTTTTAGAATCAGAGCCACGCTTCATTGACCAGGTTCAAAGTAAAATCAATACCCTATCTATTTCTAAACTCCAAAAGGAATCCGCAGCATCTAAAATACAAGATAACCCTACCCCATCAAAGCAACACATACCAATTGACACCGCTTCATTCAAAAGACAGGCAAAACAGATTTTCAAGAATACCAATCGTAGAGATTATTACGATAACCATTATGATGATGATTACGATTCAGGGATTGCTGATGAGTTTACGGAGCTGTTCCAGAATGCAAAGCCTCTGATTGATGCCGGTGATGCCGGCAATGCTCTTGCAATTCTTGATACTGTTATGGATGTGTTCGTTGATTCATGGTCAGATGAAGAATATTATGATGATATAGGCGATATGCTTGATATAGCATCATCATTGTTTACTGAGGCTATTCTTTCCCCAGAATTTTCAGAAAAAGAGCAACAAAAATGGAAGAAGAAATTTAGTAAATGGCAGAAAAAGTTATCTGATGGTTCATCAGACGGTTTTGCTCTTCCTGTTGCAGCACTTGAACAGGGTTGGGATTATCCCCCTCTAAAAGCTGTGCTGAAGGGTAAAACCGCAGAAACAGGAGCATGGGAGTTAGATGAAGATGGTGAATATCCTGAATATGCTTACGATCTAAATATAATACGTCTTCGTGTTTTAGAGCGGCAGGGACGCAATCAGGAATATCTCTATTTTGCAGAAGCTGAGGGGTTGACTGAACAGTATGCCACCATGCTTGTCAAACTTGACAGATGTGAAGATGCAATTGAATACGTGTTTAAGCATGGGCTATACTCGGAGGAGGCTGTAAAGTTTGCTACTGCTCTTTACGACAAGGGCTTGGTCGATGATGCACTTAAAATTGCAGAACACTGTATGCAGATTACAGAGAATTATATTAATCAACAGGAAAAAACTTATTTTTCCCATAATGGCATTTTATTACTGACACGATGGCTGCGTGATAATGCACAAAAACAGTCAAACCTTGAACTTGCATTAAAAGGGGCAAAAACTGCATTTAAATATTCTGTATCGTTAGATGATTATTTGGCTATCAAATCCATAGCTACAGCTAACGGTGATTGGGAAACATTTAAAAGCAAGCTATTGGCTGACCTAAAAAAGAATGAACCAGGCAAGAATTATGGTTTAGAGCATAACAAAGTAAAAATTTACCTGCATGAAAAAATGCACAAAGAAGCCACTGAAGTGGTAGATAACAGTAGTGGTTGGTGGGATTACTCAACTATAGAGCCGGTTGTTGATGCTGTTTATAAGGAGTTTCCAGATTGGGCTATAAAAAAGTGTATAAAACAGGCTGAACCTAATATGGATGACGGAAAATCAAAATATTATGAACATTCTGTCCGTTGGGTGAAAAAAGCCGGAAAAATCTATATTGAAGCCAACCGCCGCAAAGAGTGGAATGAATATCTTGAAGGTCTTATAAAGAAACACCAGAAAAAATACTCTCTGCGTCCACAGCTTGAGGCATTAAGGAAACTTTAGCCATAGCCATAAGGAGAACTTGAAAGATACAGTAATTAAGGAGAAACCAAATGCCAACAAAAAATTTGAGAATGCGACTTACGGAAGAACTCTGGCGTGAAGGGAGTATGTATGTTGCTTATTGTCCGGAACTTGATATCCCCTCATGTGGTGAAAATATAGAACAGGCGAGAAATAATCTAAAAGAGGTTATTCAGATTCATCTTACTGAAACAGCGAAAATGGGAACTCTGGATAAACTGCTTCGTGATGCCGGATTTGCTCAGGTGGAAGAGACACTTTGTGTGCAAAAAGAACTTTTGGGATTCACTCCTATTGAAGTGGCGATATGATTGCTGCTATCAAACCAACTAATTATCAGACTCAGATAAAAATTTTTCAGGCTGCGGGCTGTATTTATGTTCGCACTCAGGGAGATCACATGGTCTATCATCATCCAGATGCTGTTAGACCTGTGGTAATTCCCAAATATCGTGAAGTTCCGGTATTCATTATCAGAAACAATATGAAAACTATTGGTATGACACCAGATGAATATATCACAATTCTTGGGGAACTATGAACAGGTTACAGCGAAATATTAAAAAACGATATTCAGGAACAGATTTTAGACTCAAGAGATTTACTGTAGTGTCGTTGGGGTTGATATGTTGTGTTGGGAGGAGCAAAGCTCTGATTTCATGGTTCACCGTTCAGGTGCTACGGTCTATCTAAACAACGCCACCACTGGCACGCTGATTAAGATTCCTGCAACCACAGCAACTCAGACATTGAGCTTTTCAGATGTTACTCTGGAGCTTTCTATTATAAACAATAAGGTTATGCTGGGCGGGCAGGAGATTACAACAACGGGAATACAGTTTTAGTTAAAAAAGCGATTAAAAATATGACACAATCAAATACCCCCAAATTTTACCATCTTCATGTCCACACCGAATACTCACTGCTTGACGGTGCAATACGCCTTGATCCGCTTTTAAAACGGTGCAGGGAGTTTGGCATGGACGCTGTTGCAATGACAGATCATGGAACAATGTTCGGGGCAGCACCTTTTAATGAAAAGGCTCTCAAAGCTGGGATTAAACCTCTTATAGGGTGCGAAATGTATATTGCACCACGCTCATTAAACGACAAGACAGCAGAAGATCACAAGGGGCTTAACCATTTAGTGCTTATTGCCAAGGACAGGGATGGATATTCAAACTTATGCCGTTTAGCATCCATTGCCCAGCTTGAGGGTTTTTATTACAAACCAAGGGTAGATAGAGAGACACTTGCTAAATACAGCAAAGGGCTTATTGCCCTTTCTGCCTGCCTGAAAGGTGAAATACCACAAAAAATTCTTCGAGGTACAAAAGATGATGTTGATGCCTCTGCCCAATATTACCTTAAAACATTTGGGGAGGATAACTTCTTTCTTGAGGTGCAGCACAACGGAATTGATATTCAGGACAAGGTGAATAAAGGGATAATCGAGTTGAGCCAGCGGTTATCAATTCCAATGGTTGCCACCAATGACTGTCACTACCTTTCAAAGGGTGATGTCCGTGCCCATGAGGCTCTTCTCTGTATCCAGACCGGCGACACTATTAACAACAAGGATCGTTTCAGGTTTGATTCTGATCAGCTCTATTTCAAGTCACCTGCTGAGATGATTCGTGATTTGGGTAGATATCAGGGTGCAATTGAAAACACATGCCGCATTGTCGGGATGTGCAATGTCGAATTTGATAATAAGACCTACCATTTCCCAAGATACACTCTTCCCGTAAACCAGACAACTACCACCGGTCAGATTACTACAAAAGATGAAACTACTAATGGCTGTCAAGCAGCGAATCAAACAACCACATCAGATGAAACAGTTGACCAGATATTTGATCGTCAGGTCAGAGAAGG
>CAXNND010000015.1:0-12151 GCA_964203105.1 Desulfamplus sp. | reverse complement strand
TTATAGAGTCAAGAGAGTCTCAATCAGGAAAAAACTTTGAATCAAATTCTCAATTAAATAATTTTCCAATCTGTGTAAAAGCAAAAGATGTTCTTACATTTGGAGAAGAGATAGAGGCACCTGTTGATTTAGTTGTGCTTGCAACTGGTATTGAGCCAAATAATGTCTCTGATTTAGTGCAAAAGATGAAGCTGCCTGTTGGAGCTGACCGTTTTCTTCTTGAAGTTCATCCAAAACTCCGCCCCGTTGAACTGCCTGTCTCTGGAATATTTCTTGCCGGAACATGTCAGGCACCAATGGATATCGGAGAGTCATGCAATGCTGCTGGTGCTGCTGCTGTTAAAGCTGCTGCCATGCTTGCCAAAGGTTATGTGGAACTTGATCCTTTTGTAGCTCAGATCAACCTTGAACTATGCAATGGATGCGGAGCATGTGTTGAGTCCTGTCTCAGCGATGGTGCATTACGTATTGTTGATATAAAAGTTGATGGAGAGTTAATAAAACGTGCTGAGGTAACACCTCCACTCTGTCTTGGTTGTGGTGCCTGTGTTGGTGTCTGTTCGGAAAATGCCATTGATATAGCAGGGTGGACATTGAGACAATATGAGGCAATGGTTGACAGGATTGTGGCGAATAATTGCGTGACAGCAAGAATCACTAAAGGTAATGGACGGAGGATTTAAGATGGTTGAAGAAAATATCCAGCAACATAAAAAATCAGATGAGCTGAGTAAAAACTTGGATAAAAAAGCAGATGCTATGAAAGCTCTTCGTAAAAGCTGCAAAAATAGAATTGACAGGGTTGCAGAAATAGTCAGGGAACAGAAGAGAGCCTTGAAAGCGATACGTGCACAATTGGCAAATTCACCATCTACTATTCCTGAGATTGCTGCCAGCACAGATATGCCGACAGATATTGTATTATGGTATGTGGCAGCCATGAAAAAATATGGTCAGATTGCTGAAAAAGAGAAGGATGACGGATATTATCGGTATTCATTGCAAGGAGAGAGTCATGTCATTGATTAACCCAGATTTTATTGATGAGATAAAGCCTTTTGGGGAAGATATAGCTTCTGTCTGCTTTAACTGTGGTACATGTGCCGCTATCTGCCCTCTTATAAACGATCATTTTCCCAGAAAAGTTATCCGCTACATTCAGATTGGGGCAAAAGAGCGGATTTTGGAACAAGCACAGGAGCTATGGAAATGTCTCCATTGTGGACTTTGCACCCAAACCTGTCCAAGAGGAGCAAATCCCGGAGAAATTATTTTGAGTCTTAAACGCTATGTTGTTGCAAACTGGAGGGCTGCTGACCATGTATAATCCAAAATATATGATTGATGCTATTTCCAATAATGTCAGAACAACTAAAAATCCTTTTGGGATTCCCAAATTTCTGCTTAACAGATGGCATCTTGGGGTTAAGCCCCTTGCCCGAAGCGGTGATTCAATGCTCTTTACAGGTTTGATGTATCAGTTTTCGCCATATATCGAAAAATCGACAGAGTATTTAGCACAATTTGAAGATAGCAAATGGCAGGAGTATCTTAAATTTGCAAAGTATGTTCCGGGTTATCTGTCTGGTTCAGGACTCTGGCTTATTGCCCTGAAAAATCAGAAAAAAGAGTATGATACTGTTTTGCAAAATATTGTCCGTATTTTAAGAGCCTCTCATGTAGATTTTTTCTACAGACCTGAGCTTGATGATTACAGCGGTATTTTGCTCTATGATCTCGGAGATCAGGATGCTTTTATTCGCCATGCAAGATATGTAGCAAAAAAGTTGAAACAGGCTGGAATCAAACGGCTGATTACAGTTGATCCGCACACCACATACGCTTTAAAAGTTCTGTTTCCCAAATACACGGGCATTAGTTTTGATGTGAAACCCTATTTTGAGTTGATAAATTTCAGATCACAAAAGGCGGGACACAGTAAGGTAACAGAGATTGATCATCAAAAAGAGGGGGAAGCAGAAGGTTACTTAACAGTCAATAATTTATTGACTGTTGGTATAGAGAGAATAACACTTCATGATCCATGTTTTTATGGACGATACCTTGAAGTTTCTGACACTCCCCGCCGAGTTCTGGCAAATCTTGATATTGAGTGTGCAAATATCAGAAATTCAGGCACATTTACAAGTTGCTGCGGAGGTCCGGCTGAATCAATTTCGCCAAAACTTTCCAGCGAAATCGCAGACAGACGGCTAAACGATCTAAATACTTCAGGAGATAAGATTATTGCTTTTTGCCCGATATGTCTTGGCAACTTACGGAAATCAGGTGCTAAAGTTGATGATCTTGCCAATTTGATAGCATCAAAATTATAGAGCATAAATATTTAGCAATATCTTATTGATATTTATCACTTTTAACATACGAATTTTAATACACGAATCAAACACAAAATAACTAAGGAGAACTAAAATGGAAAACAGGGAAGAGAAAATTTTTTATGTTTTGACATGCGGGGGAGAGAATCCTGAAAAGGCATCATTACCGTTTGTGCTTGGCAATGCAGCACTTGCAATGGATATTCCAGCAACAGTCTGTCTTCAGGGAAATGGTGTTTATTTGGCACAGAAAGGACACATTGATCACATACCTCAAGGCGGAGGGTTTCCCCATATTAAAAAGCTGATTACAGACTTTATAGAACTTGGTGGAAAAATCATGGTCTGCGTCCCCTGCATAAAAGAGAGAAATATCACACCTGAAGATTTGATTGAAGGTGCTGAAACTACAGCCGCTGCAAAGGTCAATTTAGAGGCAATGGAATCAAGTGCAGTATTTGTTTACTAATCTGTAAAAGCTCAATATAATCAAATTGAAAAATATCAAATTAAGATACATATCATAATAAGGAGACAACAATGTCTGACCAACCAATTACCAGCAATGTTTTGATAGTTCTTTCATGCGGAACAGATAACCCGAACCGCAGCACAAGAGCGTTCCATTTGGCAACAGTAGCACACAAATCAGGAAAAAATGTGAAAATATTTTTACTTGATGAAGGGGTATATCTTGCAAGACAGGGTGCAATGGAACACCTGAAGGCTGCTACAGGAGATGTTGCAGACGATCTGCTTACCTATCTTCAGGCACATGATGTTCCTATTCTTGTCTGCACTCCATGTGCAAAATCAAGGTTCATAAAAGAAGAGGAATTGGAAGATGGATTCAGACTTGCCCTTGCAAGCGAACTTATTGAACTTTCATGCAACTGTGCTGTAATAAGTCTCTGATTTATAGCAACAACAAAAACCCACGGATATTTATTTACTGTAAAATATCCGTGGTCCCAACTGTCATATAAACAACCAGACGGAGTGAAGAAAGATAGAAAATGGGACACGCAATTACAAGACGATCTTTTCTAAAAGGGACACTAACCGCAGCCGGTTCAATTGCTGCTACCTCTTCTGTAGCACGGGCAGCCACTGCTATGGAAAAGGGGGAGGCGATTGCCACCTTGATTGATATAAGTAAATGTGTCGGGTGTGAGGAGTGTGTTCATGCCTGCAAAGAGGCAAATGCTGACAAATACCCCAAACCTCAAAAACCGTTTCCCAAAATGTATCCAAAGGGCGTTAAGGCTGAAGATTGGTCAGATAAAACAGATGTGATTGACAGACTAACCCCTTACAACTGGCTCTATATACAATCTGCCACTGTTGATATGAATGGAGAGCAAAAGGAGCTGACCATTCCAAGAAGATGTATGCACTGCACAAATCCTCCATGTGTAAAGCTTTGCCCATGGGGTTCTGCCATACAGCTTGACAATGGAATTTCAAGGATTGATGCTGATATTTGTCTTGGTGGGGCAAAGTGTCAGACCGTTTGCCCCTGGCTCATACCTCAGCGTCAAACAGGAGTGGGGCTGTATCTGGATATTTTGCCCGCATTTGCAGGAAATGGGGTGATGTATAAATGCGATCGCTGCTATAACCGAATTGCAGAGGGAAAAGTTCCTGCATGTATTGAGGCTTGTCCTGAGAATGTCCAGACAATCGGACCAAGAGATGAAATTTTGAAGCAGGCACATGAACTTGCAGCCAGTATGAATGGATACATATATGGTGAGAATGAAAATGGCGGCACCAATACCTTTTATGTCTCTCCTGTCCCTTTTGACAAATTGAACAGCGTTATAGAAAAAGGTAAGGGGAAACCCCATCTTGCGGCAGTATCAGAAAGCATGGGAACAGGAGATAAACTTGCTATGGCAATGCTGATTGCACCTGTAGCAGGAGTAGTAGGGGCAGCAGCACGATTTTATAGTATGAGTAAAAAAGAGAGTTAATTGATTTAATCATTAAAGGTAATTTCCCCAGTCATGATGGATAAATAATATGAGACTTAACGAAAAAATAATCAGATATATCTACATTATAACATTTACATTTCTCACTCTTACCGGCTTTGCCCAGATGCCAATATTCAAAAGATACCATATTGCTGATATTCCGGGTTTGGGCTGGCTTGCTCAATTTTATATAACTCACGCAATGCACTACATCTTTGCAGCTATTCTTATCGGGCTTTCTACCTATATATGTGTTGATTATATATTGAACAAACCAAAAGGTTATAAAATTACCTCAAGAGTGTATGCAAAGTCGATTATAATTTTAGGATTAATTATAACTGGTGGATTAATGGTATTTAAAAACCTCTCTGGCACGCCATATTCTCCATTTATGATCTCGTTGCTTGATCTTTCTCATTTGACATTGTGTATGGCTCTTTTATTTTATACTCCTGAATTGCAACATTACAATAGTTGAAAACTTATGCTATTTTAAAACATTTTTGTCCAGTCTTGAAGAGCCGCAAGTTGCTGGACAACGAGATCCTGAATCTGTCCATCAACAAGATTTCCATCACTGTCAAAGCTGCCTGTGAATGCATTACAGAACACTTCAGGCTTATTGAGTATGTGTAGATTAAGATATACACCAACCTGACGCAGATGATACTGTGCCCTTGAAGTTCCCATTCCCCCACCAGAACCCATAATTGCCGTTGGTTTGCCTGATAAAAGGCGGTTATCTGGCTCGCGTGAAGCCCAGTCCAAAGCGTTCTTGAGTGCAGGGGCAATTGAGTAGTTGTACTCGGGACAGGCTAACAGCAAGGCATCAGCCTGTTCAATCTGGGCAAACAGAGCCTTTACAGCAGCCGATTTTTCCGCGATGTCTGCATTGTAAAAGGGAAGTTGACAGATATCTGCAATCTCTATCTTCATCCCTTCAGGAGCTTTTGTTTGTGCATAACGAAGCAGACCCATGTTGGTTGACTGTCTGCGTAAACTTCCACAAATTCCAATTACATTTAATTTTTTCATGATAAATATCCTTTTTTTTCTTGAGTTATCGTCTGTTATAAAAAAGCTATGTTTTGTGTTTACTGCTTTTGTGCTCACCAATGCCAGCGATTAATGGAATGATTAAAAGCAACATTAAAGTACATATTATAGCACTCCAGCCTCCTTGTTTGTAAGCTAATCCCGAGCCTGTAATTCCAAGCCAGCCCCCGATATAATAAAATAGTACATAAAGAGCGTTTGCACGTCCTTGTCCGTTTGAAAGTTTGCGATTGAGAGAACCAACCGCAGCAGCATGAATAGTGAAGAATCCAGCACAAATACCAAGAAGTCCCAATATAATTGAGGTTATATAAGGTAACAGGAGAAGGCTCAAGCCGCCCCCAAGAACAACGCTCCCTGCGACCAAGGTCTTCCCACTGCCAAATCGATTACTGATTCGACCAGATGCTGGACCTATAAATATACCAACGATATAAACAAAGTAAAGCAGAGTTGTCATTTCGGTAGAAAAACCAAAGGGACTTCCAGTCAACCTATATGGTAAATAATTGAACACAGATGAAAAAATTGCAAAACTGCCCATAGCACAGAGATATATACGCAAATACTCCCAGCTCTTTACCAACTCCAAAAAACCGATTGAATTATGTCGTTGTCCGGTTTTGCCCAAAGTCCGTGGTAGCATCCGCACGGCTATGAATGTAGCAATGAGAGTGAGTGTTGACGATGACACAAAAGCATAACGCCAGTGCAATGGCGGATGAATCCAGCCTCCGAGCAAACGACCACACAATCCTCCGAGTACCGTTGCAGATACATAAGAACCCATAACAACATTTAGCCGTGCTACCGGAAGTGTTTTTGCAAGATAGGCAGCAAGACAGGTTGTCAGGGACGGGATAAAGAGACCTTGGAGAAAACGTGCTCCAATTAAAATCCAAAGGTCTTTTGTCACTGCACAAATGAGACCACCGATAGTCACAAAAACACCACCTGTAAAAATAATAGGATGGATAGGGAATCTATCGGACAGAATGCCGAAAGGAAGATTGGATATTGCAATCCCGAGGATGACAGCAGACACACTGAAAGAAACCACCACCATATCAGCCGAAAATTCGCTTTGTAAAACTGGCAAAACTGGCTGAGTGATGTAAATGTTTGTAAATGAAGCGGAAACTAACGCAAAAACAATAAATTGCAACCGAAAAGAGGGACACTCAACCATATTTTTTGCCTATTGATGATAAAATGCCTAAGATCAGACCTGCAAGAAAGCCAAAAATATGAGCAGGGACATCTGTCTCTTTTCCACCGCTCATCATCCCGACAAAAGTTGCTCCGCAAGCCAGAATGGCGATTGTCGAAAGTTGCCGTTTTCGCCTTGTTATCTGAAATGCCACAAGAATTCCGACTGCACCCATCACAGAAGTCGATGCCCCTATAGATAGATGGGCACTTCGATATAGACAGGCATTCATAAGATTTCCAGCAGCACCTGATAAAAGAATCAGAACAAGTCCTCTTACAGCACCTGTAATGCTGCAAAGAGGAACAGCCAAAAAGAGCATCCCAGCCACATTAGCGGCAAGATGCCCAATATCAGCATGGAGCATCAAAGCGGTTATAACCCGATAGTACTCCCCTTGAAGAACATAGAGGGCAGATGAACCATATCCAAAAACAACTTCACGGTGGTTATTATGAAAAATGGTGGCAGCGTGAATTGTGCAGAGCAGAAGCACAAAAAGAGCGACCGAGGTTACAGCAGTCCGGGTTATGACGATCCTTTTTTCAGGTGATGCCCCTAAAGTGGAGTGGAGTTGAGAGCCACTGTTTTCAATGCCATTTAAAATATGAGAAACATTTTCAGCATAAAAGAGTGCTATAATCTCTCTTGCACTCTCTATCCTCTGCTTTGACTGTTCAATATAAGAGTCAAAATCATCAGTGCAAATATCAGGCTCATCAATGAAAAAGGTTGAGCCATGGTTGCAAGAGTCCGAACCATCAAGGAGCAAAGCTGATGAGTCTGCAAGAAAGAGATCATAGATGCCATTATTATGCTCTAAATATCCTTCAATCCCCTGGGATTCAAGCACAAGAAGGAGCGTCTCTGCCTCCTCCCTGTTATGTGCTGTGAGTAGATACAATTTTTTTTGTCAATTAGATGTAAAATTTTTACATTTACTTTTTATATGGATATCTACCGTATCAGCTTGTAGATTTTGATTTTTCTTCATCTCTCAATGCCCTTCTAAGAACCTTGCCAACATTAGAAACTGGAATCTCATCCCTGAACTCAATTATTCGGGGACGTTTATATCCTGCCATATTATCCTTGCAGAACTGCTCCATCTCTTCGTTGGTCACCTTGACACCAGCTTTAAGTTTTATATATGCCTTGACCTTCTCTCCTGTTCTCTGATCAGGCAGACCTACTACTGCGACAAGTTCAACACCAGCATGTTTATATATTGTATCCTCGACATCTCTTGGATATACGTTGAACCCGCTGACAATTATCATGTCTTTTTTGCGGTCTGTGATTGTTATGTATCCATCCTTGTCAATATTTCCTATATCACCGGTGAGAAAATAGCGATTTCCATCTATCTGTCTGAACACCTCCTCGTTTGCATCAGGGCGTTTCCAGTAGCCCTTCATGACCTGAGGTCCACATACGCCAATCTCGCCATCTTCCCCACGAGGCAGCTCTGTTCTACCAGTTTCAATATCAAGAATTTTAACATCAGTGCCTGGAATGGGAAAGCCGATAGAGCCAATTTTACGGGTCTCTTTGAATGGTGGATTACAGCAGACAGCAGGTGCTGTCTCTGTGAGACCATAAGCTTCAAATATTATGGAACCTGTCTTTGCCTCAAACTGTCGGCACACCTCTGGAGGAAGGGGTGCACCACCGGAAAGACATGCTATAAGCGAGGATATGTCAAATTTATCAATAAGCGGATGGTTTGTAAATGCAACAAAAATAGTTGGAACAGCAGTCATAAAAGTAGGTTTATGTTTCTGAACAATCTTTAACACCTCTGTAAATGGAGGTGTACCTGCTCTGGGGTCAGGAATACAAATAAGACCACTACCTATTTTTGCAGCAAGCAGAAGGGCGCTGTTAATCCCAAAAACATGATACCAGGGGAGAACTCCAAGAAAGGTATGAAATCCACCGTAACGCAGTTTTTCAGGTTTACTGCCTGGTTCATGGGTAATCCTGAAATACTCTACTGCTGCTTCAAGGTCATAGGTAAAGTTGGTATGTGTCAACTCCGCACCCTTTGGAACACCAGTAGTGCCGCCTGTGTAGAGCATGACAGCCGTATCTTTTTCAGGATCAACCTTGATTGACGGGGGAGTCGGGGCGGAAGATGATACAATGTCATCAAACATGAAATGACCTGCCTGATGACTCTCAGCCTTTGGAATCTTACCAAGAAGACCACCGATAATGCCTTTGAGCTTTGGAAGGTAGGATTTGATATTACAGATAATTACACTCTCGACATCAGTGTCTTTAATTGCCTGAACCGTGCTTTTGTAAAAAACAGGGTGATCCATACAGAAGACCATCTTTGCACCGGAATCAGACAGTTGGTGGTTCAACTCTGCCGGTGTATAAATAGGATTACAGTTTACACATACAGCCCCGGCTTTAAGAATACCAAAAAATATTTCCGGAAAATGGGGAAGATTGGGAAGAAAAATAGCCACTTTATCCCCTTGCATAATCCCGTGACTTGCTAAAAAATTGGCTATTCTGTCTGCTGTATCCTTGACCTGTGCAAATGTCCTTTTGGCATCGCTGAATATTGTATATACCTTGTCAGGATATTTACGGGCTGAATTATCAAGAAGATCGGTTAACGGATAGTTATAACCAGATACGTCATGTGCCACCCCTTCTGGCCAGAAAGGTGTTTCCCATTTTTTAAAGCTCATTCTTCTATTCTCCTTAAATTATTGGTTTGTGTTTAAAATATTCAGCTTATTTATTGTCTCAATGGGATAATTTATTTGTGCTACAAATAGAGAAATTTCTTAAATATCTCCATAATTGTCTCTGCTTCATATTGGAACAATTCAACCGGAATTATCTTTTCCCTCTCCTGAAGATTCAGATGGTGAACCATCTGTCTCAGTTTCAGATATCCCTGTTTAAGCTGTGAAGCCTCTTTTGATGTGAGTATATTTTCGTTTGCAAGTGTCTCAAGAAGACGTACATTATCTGTCCACTGCGTCAGTGCAGGGTGAGATTCTGCATGTTGAAGTACAAGATATTGAACTAAAAACTCAATATCAATAATACCTCCGCTGCCCTGCTTCAGGTCAAACATAGGAGATTCAGATTTAACAGCCTCTTTACCTGATTGAAGAGATTCTTTACCAGATTTGAGATGCTCCTTTCGCATCCTCTCACGCATCTCCCGTACCTCTTTTTGCAGCAAATCTCTCTCTCTTCCTATGCAGAGAATTTTCTCCCTTATCGTGTTAAATTGCTGCTGAAGAGTCGGATCCCCTCCAATAGGGCGTGCTCTTATAATTGCCTGATGCTCCCATGTCCATGCTTCATTATTTATATAGTCATGGAATGCGTCAATATGGCTTACAATCATCCCTGACTGACCACTTGGTCTGAGTCTCATATCTGCATCATATAGCTTTCCTGCCTGTGTGTTCAGCGTCAGGGCATTTATAATCCTTTGACCCAAAAAGGTGTAAAAGCGTATGTTTTCAATGCTTCTTGACCCACCTTCTGTATATCCATCAATACCCGAATATATAAATACCATATCAAGATCAGATTTGTAGCCAAGCTCAATTCCGCCAAGTTTTCCATAGGCTATTGCTGCAAATCCTGGAGAAAAAAACCGGAAAGAGGATTCAGCAGAGTAAGTTGATGCTAAACCAGGGGCGATTTGTGATAGTGGCAGCGAAACAGATAGACCATTAACAGGGAAAGAGGTGGAAAAACTTGCGGGTAAATCCATAGAAAGCCCTGATGGCATACCGTATTTTGTGACTGTATGGTGCCATGATATTTCAATCACCTTGTTCATAACTGTTTCGGCAATTTCTGTCAAACGGTCGCTCACCTTCATAAGAGGATAGTTACCGCTTAAATCTGCTGCCGCAACTCTTAATGTCATAACCTGTTTAAAGATACAGAGTTCTTCAAGCTGAAATTCAAAATTTTCTACAGGAATGTGTGCCATGCGGCGGACAATCTCCTTTTCCATCTCTGCTCTATCTGGTGGAGTATAAAGAGTGGAAGGGGCGAGAAGTTCATCAAGCAGGGCGGGATGAAGTGACAAAAATGAAATAATCCAGGGGCTTCTTGCAGCAAGTGTCACAAGATTATCAAGTGCCTGAGGCTTTTCAATAAGAAGAGAGAGGTAGCATGTTCGCCTCTCAATAGCAATTATAAGGTCAATAAGCCGTTTGAGCACTATTTCTATATTTGTTGCCAATAGATTGCCGTAATTTGACGAGATGCTCTCTCCATCAGCAGATTTTGCGGAAAGTTCAATCTCATATCCAACAATAATCTCCGCCCCAACTCTGTGAATCAGAAGAGGCATCAGGCGATCTAACCGTTTCCTGCCGTTTGTGGTCAGCTTTTTTGTATTGGGGTGCTCTGCAAGCCCTTTTAAAATATTGGAAAAATTGACTGAATTTTCAAATCCTGCAACTCTGTACCCTGAAGAGTCAAATTGCGGGTCATTGATGTTTTGCCATATATACTTGATGTCATCAACATCATCCTCCTGTTTGCCATCACTGTCAGATGCAAACAGATGGAGAAAGTGTGAATGAACTCTTGCCATGTGTCCATTGAGAACCTCATAAAAAGTGGTGACATTTATAGCTGATTCTGGATTATTGTCAAACCCCATTGAAAGGGCAAGCCTCAATTTTTCATCCTCCCGTTCTGGAAGGTCATGGGTCTGACGATCATTGTACTCCTGCAATCTGTGTTCAACCTTACGCAGAAAACAGTATGCAGCAGCAAGCTCATCTCCTGCCCCTGCATCAATGCAGTTACGCTGAACCAGCAGATCAAGAACCTTGAGTATCTTCAACTCCTGAAATTCAGGTTCAACACCGCCTCTTATCAACTGAAATACCTGACCAAAGAACTCAATTTCGCGTATGCCGCCTGCACCAAGTTTTATATTGTTTTTAAAGCGTTTGTCCCTGACCTGAAGGGAAATCTTCTTTTTCATCTCTCTTAACGCATCAAACGAGCCATAATCAAAATATCGTCTGTAAACAAAAGGGTTAAGGATTTTAAGAAGGTTATATCCAGCAGCAATATCTCCGGCAATCGGGCGGGCTTTTATCAAGGCATACCGCTCCCAGTCTCGACCTTGAGTCTGATAATACTCTTCCATTGTGTAAAAACTCATGGCAATGGGACCGTTTGCACCAAATGGACGTAAACGTGTATCTACACGGAAAAGCATTGAACTGCAAACAGGTGTGCTAAAAGAATTTAACCCGCCCATGGTTGAACTACAGGTTGAAGAGTCAAATATTTTAAGAAAATTTTTGCACATTTTTGTGAAAAACTCTCCGGTGGTATTTAGGTTTACGCTCTTTTGGGAAGATGTCTCTTTTAATATGGTACGTTCGACAATACCGTTACTATGGTCAGAGATGTCCTTTAATTTCAAATCACTTACAAACGGTATATCTTCAGGATAGGCAAAAATAAGGTCTATATCAGATGAAAAGTTCAACTCCCCTGCACCAAGTTTCCCCATGCCAAAAACAACGAGTCTCTGAACATCACCA
>CAXNND010000014.1:0-12186 GCA_964203105.1 Desulfamplus sp. | reverse complement strand
GCACTCTACACAACGCTCCAATTCATATATTTGATCAGCCACATCTGGATCCATTCGCTCTTCAAGCCTGTCCAGATCAACACTGTCAGCATTGTTGTCATGTATCCAGCTCTCAACTCTTTCGCTCATTGCTCGCATGAATTTGCCTGTGTTGACAGAGAGATCGCCGATAAGTTCAAACCCTGGAAGTGGGAGAAGTTTTATCTCGCCATCCGGAAATTTTGAAGTGAGGGTACGGCAGGCAAGGTCAGGATGTCCGTTGATTATCATGGCACAAGAGCCACAAATACCAGCTCGGCAGATAAAATCAAACTGCAATGATGGATCATGGTTCTCCCTGATGTCATTCAATGCAATAAAGATTGTCATGCCAGGTGCCTCTTTGACCTCGTAAGTCTTCATGGTCGGAACATCACCCTTGACCTGAGGATTATATCTTAATATATGAAATTTTAATATTCGTTCATCACTCATTATTTAATATCTCCATAATAATTATTTAAAACCTATTCCGATTCTCTCGTTTTTACCCCTGAATTTTTCAGGTATCTCTATTGGATTCAAAAGACGCTGCATCTCAAAGCGATCTGCTGACGGGTTGGTCTTTTTAATCTCTTCCAACTGTGCAACCCTATTTTCCGTGTCAGGATGGTGAATTGTGTTGTCAACCCCATACCCTCTTGAACCAGGTGGCATCTCCATCTTCATAACATCAAGCTCTTCGTATTTAATTTCAGGGAGATCTGCATTTTGATCTGGCCAAAATGTCAGAGTTCTCTTTAGCCAGTCACGGTCATTTCTTTCAGGGTAGTCTTCTCTTGCATGTGCTCCACGACTCTCTTTCCTTAGCATTGCACCATAAGCAACGCACTGGGCAAGGCGGATCATCTTTGGCACCCTGATTGCCTCAACAAGTTCAGGATTGGAAGATGCTATCTTGTTTCTAAGAGCTATATTTTTTGATCTCTGGTGCAATACCTTAAGCTCCTCAACAGCCAGGGAGAGATCAGCCTCATTTCTGAAAATTCCAACCTTGTCCATCATGATCTGCTGCATCTCTTTCTTGAGTGCAAACGAACTTTCTCCACTATCACGGCTCAGAAGTGTGGAGATTTTCTCCTGTTCTTGATCCATAAATTTTTCAATCAGCCGCGTCTCTATTTTAAGAGGATTTGCAGCACAGTAATCAGCAACATATTCACCAACAATCATGCCAGCAACAACAGTCTCGGCAACTGAATTGCCTCCTAAACGGTTGAACCCGTGCATATCCCAACAGGCAGCCTCGCCAGCAGAGAAAAGCCCCTTCATGGTCGGACTTTCCCCTGTGGGTTTGGTTCTGACTCCGCCCATTGAGTAATGCTGGGTTGGTCTTACCGGAATGTACTCTTTTACAGGGTCAATACCAAGGAAGTATTCGCAAATCTCTTTCACTTCACGTAGATTCTTTTCAATGTGTGCCTTGCCAAGCAAAGTAATATCAAGCCAGAGATGATCGCCATATCGCGAAGGAACACCCTTGCCCTTTCTGATGTGTTCAGTCATGCGGCGAGACACAACATCTCTTGAGGCAAGCTCTTTCTTACCAGGCTCATAATCTGGCATAAACCTGTAACCATCTTTATCAAGCAAAAGACCACCATCACCACGACAACCTTCTGTGGTCAAGATTCCAACAGGAACAATTGCTGTCGGGTGAAACTGAACCGCCTCCATATTTCCAAGTGGGGCAACTCCGGTCTCAAGTGCTATTGCGTTTCCAATACCTTCAGATATAACAGCATTAGTTGTAACAGCATAGAGACGCCCATAACCTCCAGTGGCAATTACCGTAGCTTTTGCAACGTATGCAATCAGCTCACCTGTGATAAGGTCACGCACAACTGCACCGTAACAGACTCCATCTTCGTGAATCAGGGCAATAGCCTCTTTTCTCTCATGTACCTGAATTCCGAGCTGAATCGCCTTGTTATCCATTGCGTAAAGCATGGTATGTCCTGTACCGTCTGAGGTAAAACAGGTTCTCCATTTTTTTGTGCCACCAAAATCGCGTGATGTTATCAAGCCATGAGCTTCATCTTTTTCATTAATAGTAACCTTTTGACCATTTATGACAACCTCACGATCTCCCTTTCTGACACGACTCCAGGGCACTCCCCACGCACAGAGCTGACGAATCGCTTTTGGGGCAGTGTTGACAAACATTCTTGCAACATCTTGATCGCAACCCCAGTCGCTACCCTTTACTGTGTCCTCAAAATGGACATCCTCGTTATCACCTTCGCCTTTGATGCTTGCTCCAAGACTTGCCTGCATTCCACCCTGTGCTGCTGCTGAATGGGAACGTTTTGCCGGCATCAGCGATAAAACTATACTGTCATACCCCCGCTGCCGGGCTGCTATGGCAATTCTCAGTCCTGCAAGACCGCCACCTATTATGAGTGAATCTGTATATATTATTTTCATTTAATCTCCTTATATTACAACCTTATCCCAATCACAGTGAATACCAGCCACGCTAACAGTCCAAGTCCAAGAAAAAATATTGTAAGCCGTTTTTTCAGGAGCTTTAGATAACTTCTTGCATCAAGCCGGTTCTCCTGATGAAAACAATCCCATTTGTCAAACCATCCCCATTTCATGCAGAGCCTGTAAAGACCAATTGTTCCATGCAGCTCAACAGCAAACAGCAGAACAAGATAGAGAGGCCACATATTATGGGTGACGAATCGAGCTGCTGACAAATCAGCACTGATCTGACCCGGATTGGTGAGCATGGTGTAAAGATGGACAGACCCAAAGAAAAACATGATAAAAGCTGTTACAACCTGGATATACCAAAGATTTGTATCTTCATGCTTCATCATTCCCATCTGGTTTCTAAAAATTGCATGTTGCTTCCAGGAAATCGGGAACTTTCTTACGCCAAGTGCGGCGTGGACAATAAAAAGAGTAAAAATTACCAGCACAGCAAAGAATACGGCTGCCGGATATCCGTGTCCAGAACTTGAAAGAAATGATAGCTCCATAGTTTTTGCCACAAAGTTAAATACACTCTTTCCAAGTACAATACTTCCCACAAGCATCATGTGAACCCACATGAACAGCCCCAAAATCAGACCCGTACCACTCTGGATCAGGTCAAGTTTAGCAGGCAGCCTGCTTTTTCTGATCTTGTCGTTAATGATTAGACTTTCCATTTTTCCTCCGTTTATTTTATTGAAATTAAAAAACACGTTTTGCAATCTCACCTATTTCCCCGAGATTTTCGCAAACATGAATGCCATTTTTCTTCATTGACTCAATTTTTGCCTGACCGGTTCCGCTGCTTCCGCTTATGATTGCTCCGGCATGACCCATTCTTCGTCCCGGTGGTGCTGTCAATCCGGCGATAAATCCCACTACCGGCTTTGTCAGGTTCTTTTTGATATATTCTGCCGCCTCTTCTTCGGCATTTCCACCAATTTCTCCCACCATCACAATGCCTTTGGTATCAGGGTCTTCCTGAAAGGCTTTGAGAACATCAATAAAGTTTGTCCCGTTAACAGGGTCCCCACCAATACCAATACAGGTAGTTTGTCCAAGTCCCAACTTGGTCAACTGGTCAACGACCTCATAGGTTAGGGTTCCAGATCGGGAGACAACTCCAACAGGTCCACCCGGCTTGTGGATTTTGCCGGGCATGATGCCAATCTTGCACTCACCAGGTGTAATTATTCCCGGACAGTTTGGACCGATTAGACGGCATTTTTTTGTGGCAAGAAAATTTTTCACCTTTACCATGTCAAGAACCGGAATCCCCTCGGTTATGGCAACAATCAGATCAACTCCGGCATCTGCTGCCTCCATGATAGCCTCTGCACAAAACGGTGGTGGAACAAATATCAGACTTGCGTTTGCTCCGGTTTTCTCAACTGCTGATCGCACACCATTGAAAACAGGAATCTCATCCATCTTCTGGCCGCCCTTGCCAGGCGTAACTCCTGCTACAACGTTTGTGCCGTATTCCACGCATTGCCTTGTATGAAACTGACCCTCTTTCCCTGTAATTCCCTGAACAAGAACTCGCGTGTTTTTATTTACAAATATGCTCATATAATTTTTTTCTCCTTAAAAAAATCAGTGTCATTCGTGTAATCAGGTTAATCCGTGATTCAGAATCATACAGCCGCCGCAATCTTTGCTGCCGCATCTTTAAGGTCAATTGCACCTGTTAGATTTAATCCAGACTCTGCGAGAATCTTTCTGCCAGTCTCCACATTAGTCCCTTCCATCCGAACAACAACAGGAATATTGATTCCTGTCTTTTTTGCTGCCTGAACAACACCTTCAGCAAAAACATCGCATCGCAAAATACCGCCAAAAATGTTAATAAGTATGGCTTTGACCTTTTGATCCATCAGAATAATTCTAAGTGCATTTTCAACCATCTCGGCAGTTGCACCACCACCTACATCCATGAAGTTGGCAGGTTTTGCACCGGCATTCTTGATAATATCCATTGTTGCCATTGCAAGACCGGCACCGTTGACAATATTGCCAACATTGCCATCTAAGTTGATGTAATTTAGATTATATTTTGATGCCTCAACCTCCTGTGGGTCCTCCTCGTCAAGGTCGCGGTATGCCAATAAATCCTTGTGCCTGAACATGGCATTTGAATCGATATCCACCTTGGCATCAAGTGCAAGAACCTTATTATCAGTTGTCAAAATAAGAGGATTTATCTCGACAAGAGAGCAGTCATTGGCAACAAAAAGCGTATAAAGCTGTTTGACCATGCCAGAAAAGGGCTTAATGGCATCAGCAGGCATATCAAGCCCAAAAGCTAAGTCTTTAATATGGTAACCCTGAATTCCACAAAGCGGGTCAACATAAATCTTGATAATCCTTTCAGGAGTCTTGGCTGCAACCTCCTCAATGTCCATACCCCCTTCCTGACTTGCCATTATAACGATCTTTGCGGTCTGGCGATCAACAAGCATACTCAGATAAAGCTCTCTTGCTATCTTTTGACCCGCCTCAACAAGAATCTTTTTGACCTCTTTGCCAGCCGGGCCGGTCTGATGGGTAATCAGGGTCATTCCTAAAATCTGATCCGCAAGAGAGGCTGTCTCTTCGCGGGAAAATGCAAGTTTAACGCCACCACCCTTCCCTCTTCCGCCTGCGTGTATCTGGGCTTTCACAACAACCGGATATCCACCAAGTCCATCTGCGACAATCTGAGCCTCTTCTTTGGAAAAGGCGACCTTTCCTTCAGGAACTGGAACATCATATTTTCTAAACAGCTCCTTTGCCTGATATTCGTGTATTTTCATGCAATTTCCTTAAATATAAATTTATATAGTTAAACTTAATAGTATCTGTGCTGCTGCTGTTGGCGAAATCATCTGCCGTTCAACTTTCATTGCAATTTCAGACAGATGCTCTGTAACCCGCCTGTTCTCCTTAAACCTGATCCTCAAACCCTCATCAATCAGATGCCACATCCACTCCAAAGACTGCTTTTTTCGCCGCTGGTCAAACTCGCCGGTATCTATCATCTTTTTACGATGAGAGAGAACTGTTTGCCACACGTTATATGTGCCGTTCGGCAGAACAGAACTGCATGTGAGTACCGGTGGCCTCCATGTGGGAGACTCTGGTGTAATCATGTGCATGGCAATCTCATAATCCTGTCTTGCTCTTGCCGCACGCTGAAGATTGTCACCATCTGCTTTGTTGATAACAATGGCATCTGCAACCTCAAGAATACCCTTTTTGATTCCCTGAAGCTCATCACCAGCCCCTGCTATCATCAAGGCAAGAAAAAAGTCAACCATTGTGGCAACTGTGGTTTCAGACTGCCCTACCCCGACGGTTTCAACCAGAATAACATCAAATCCTGCTGCCTCGCAAACAAGCATTATCTCACGGGTTCTGGCTGCAACTCCGCCTAATGTTTCGCCTGATGGGGATGGTCTGATAAAGGTGTTTGGGTGTGCTGAGAGTTTTTCCATGCGGGTCTTGTCACCTAAAATACTTCCACCACTTCTTCTGCTTGACGGATCAACAGCAAGCACGGCAACTTTATGTCCATTTTCCGCAAGGGCAAGACCTAAATTTTCCACAAAGGTGCTCTTTCCGACACCGGGAACACCGGTTATGCCAAGACGTACAGATTTGCCTGAATTGGGAATAAGTGCATCCATGACTCTGGCTGCAATCTCCCTGTGAGCGGGAAGAACGCTCTCAATTAATGTGATTGTCTTGGCAATAGTGCGGCGGTTACCTTCAAGAACACCCTGTATATAGTAATTTTCGGGTTGCATTTTATCCATTAATTATATTCAATGTCCGATTGGCAGATTCTGTTACCACAGTCCCTGGTCCAAAAATCTCTGATGCCCCAACCTGTTTGAGAAACTCATAATCACCAGGAGGAATAATTCCGCCAACCACAACCTTGATATCATCTGCACCCTGACTTTTGAGAGCCGCAATCAACGCTGGCACAAGGGTTTTATGTCCGGCAGCAAGGCTTGAAACCCCCACAACATGAACATCATTCTCAACAGCCATGCGGGCAGCTTCCTCAGGGGTCTGGAACATTGGGCTAATATCCACATCAAAACCAAAATCAGCATAGGCTGTGGCAATAACCTTGACTCCACGGTCATGTCCATCCTGACCCATCTTGGTTAAAAGGATTCTGGGGCGTCTGCCGGTTTTTACCTGAAAATCCGCTGTCCTCTTACGTAATGATGCAAGTATGTCTGAATCTCCAAATTCTGAGGCATAAACTCCTGAAATACACTGTGTAGTTGCCACAAACCGTCCAAATACCTTTTCCATTGCATCTGAAATTTCGCCAACAGTTGCCCTTGCCCTTACTGCCTCAATTGATGCAGCAAGCAGATTGCCACCGTCAGCCGCAACACGGGTGATGTTTTCCAGAGCCGCCGCTGTTGCACTGTTATCCCTTTTTGCCTTGATCTCCTTGAGCCGCTGAATCTGCTCTTCCCTTACAGAATCAGATACCTCAAGTACCTCAATCGGTGTCTCATCTGCAATTTTATATTTATTCACACCAACAATAACGTCCAAACCCTGATCAATGCGTGCCTGACGTCTTGCTGCCACCTCTTCAATACGCATTTTGGGCATACCTGTCTCAATTGCCTTTGCCATTCCGCCAAGCTCTTCAACCTCTTTCAGAATTTTACGAACCTCATCAACAATATTCTGGGTAAGAGACTCAACATAATATGAGCCGCCAAGAGGATCAATAACAGAGCAGACTTTGGACTCTTCCTGAACAATTATCTGGGTATTTCGTGCAATACGGGCAGATGTTTCGGTGGGAAGTCCGACTGCCTCATCAAAGGAGTTTGTGTGAAGTGACTGGGTACCACCAAGAACCGCTGACATGCACTCAAGAGTTGTTCTGATGATATTGTTGTACGGATCCTGCTGGGTCAAACTCCAGCCTGATGTCTGGCAGTGGGTTCTGAGCATCTTTGATTTGGGGCTTTTGGGGTTGAACTTTGACATAAGCTCTGCCCAGAGGAAACGGGCAGCCCTAAGCATTGCAATATCCATGAAAAAGTTCATGCCAATGCCAAAGAAAAATGAGAGGCGTGGAGCAAAAGAGTCAACATCAAGACCAGCGGCAATTGCTGCTTTTACATACTCAACGCCATCAGCGAGCGTGAAGGCAGTCTGGAGAACAGAATCTGCACCAGCCTCCATCATGTGGTAACCACTGATACTTACAGTGTTGAATTTTGGCATAAATTGAGAGCAGTAGCCTATAATATCAGCCACAATTCTCATGGATGGGGTTGGTGGATATATATAGGTATTACGGGTCAGATACTCCTTGAGGATATCGTTCTGAATCGTTCCGTTGAGCTGCTCCTGCTTTACCCCCTGCTCTTCTGCTGCCACAATGTATCCGGCAAGAATCGGAAGAACAGCACCGTTCATGGTCATGGATACAGACATCTTGTCAAGCGGAATCTGGTCAAACAGAATCTTCATATCCTCAACAGAATCAACAGCAACTCCGGCTTTTCCGACATCGCCAAATACTCTGGGGTGGTCAGAGTCATAGCCTCTGTGGGTGGCAAGATCAAATGCAACAGAAAGCCCTTTCTGACCAGCAGCAAGGTTTTTACGATAAAAGGCATTGGAATCCTTTGCTGTTGAGAAGCCTGCATACTGACGAATAGTCCAGGGTTGCCCTGCGTACATGGTGGCTCTTGGTCCTCGGACAAATGGTTCAAATCCGGGCAGAGAATTTTTAAATTCAACAGATTCAAGGTCTTCAGCAGTATAAAGGGGTTTTATTGTTATCCCCTCAGGGGTATTTTTGGATAAAGCGTCAAGGGAGGAGCCTTTTATCTCCTTTTCCGCCATCTTTTTCCAAGCATCCAAATTTGACATTGTAGAAATCTCCTGATGTTTTTAGTAAGAGACAGACGCTATAATCTGCCTCTATATGGTTTATTCACAATATAGTTTTAGTCACGTTGACACAGTTCTACCAGAACACCAGCAGTTGCCTTTGGGTGTAGGAAGGCTATTTTTGCACCGCCAGCTCCAATTCTTGGAGTTTCGTCAATAAGTTTGATACCCTTATCCTTTAGTTCCTGCAACGCCTCTTCAATGTTTTCAACCCTGAATGCAATATGCTGGATTCCTTCACCTTTTTTCTCAATGTACTTTGCAACCGGTCCGTCAGGAGAGGTTGATTCAAGTAACTCAACTTCGCTTTCACCAACCGGAAAGAAAGCTGTGGTTACCTTCTGGGTTTCAACTGTCTCTGCTCCGGCAAATGCAAGACCAAGAACATCACTCCAGAAACTCTTTCCATTTTCAATACTGTTTACAGCAATACCAAGATGATCAATTTTTGTTATTTTCATACCATTCCTCTCTGTTTTTTTATGAGTAAAAATGTTAAAAATATAAACTGATCATTGATGCTCTAAAGAGCGATTAATGTCAACCACAAATGATGTTTACAAGTAAAAACTGATTATCTTTTTAAAGAATGCGGTTGTCTTAATACGACACTGAGCAGTCCCCAATTTGTAGGAACTTGACATATCTTGCAAGCAGATCCTCCGATCAAAATTAATACAACTTTTATGGCTATCTGAGCGAATTAAAGGGTGACCTAACAAATTAGAATTAGGTTCATATTGGGTTTGAGGGTCTTATTTTAAAGGTGTCGTTTTTGAGTATTATTAAGATGAAGTGTCTGTCAACCAGGGAAAAGCTCGGAGAGGTTATTTTTTTAACAAGACGAACTGTCACCTAAAAGATTAGAATCAGGAATTTTTCAAAAAAATATTGACAATAATATACAGCCATTTTATAAGAAATTACATGCAATATTTCATTACATTCAATATGCAATACAAATGTGAAACAGTAGCATAAAAATGTTAATAATGAGGAGGCAATTTTTAAAATGAACCCCATCAGAACAAAAGACAAAACAGTTTTGAGGTCCCTCGGACTTGGTGGCTATTTTGGCGGAGGTGCCGAAGGTATGGTGGATGTCATGAACGGTAAAATTGTTCGTGTCCGACCCATGCAGTACGGCTGGAAGTATAAACAGGAAGAGGTGAGACAATGGGAAATCAAACGGAATGGTAAAAGTATAAAACCTGCATGGAAATCATTGCCAGGTCCATTTTCCCTTTCATATAAAAAACGTGTCTATTCACCCAACAGAATCAAATATCCCCTGAAACGGGTTGACTGGGATCCCGATGGGGAGAGAAATCCGCAGAACCGCGGTAAAAGCAAATATATCCGTATCTCATGGGATGAAGCCTCAAAAATTATTGCAGATGAGATCAAGCGTGTCCATAAGGAGTACGGACACAACGCTGTACTGCTTCAGGGCGATGGGCATGGAGAGTGCAAGACCATCAACACGCCTCATGGTCATGCAGGAGCACTTCTGGACAACCTTGGAGGTTTTACCCTTCAGGTTAGAAATCCTGACAGTTGGGAAGGGTGGTACTGGGGTGCAAAACATGTCTGGGGACAGGGTGCCCAGGGAATCATGTATCCTGCTGCAAATATTGTAAAGGATACCACAGAACATTCAGAGATGGTGCTTTTCTGGGGCTGCGATCCTGAAACCACACCCTGGGGATTTACAGGGCAGTTCGCAAGCAGGCTTTGCTATTTCTGGAGCGAGGTTGGAATAAAGCAGGTCTATATATGCCCTGATCTCAACTACGGTGCTGCTGTTCACGCTGACAAATGGATTCCGATTCTGCCCAATACCGACGCTGCCCTTCAGTTGGCTATCATATATATGTGGATTAAAGAGGACAGCTACAAGAAAGAGTATGTTGAGACACACAGTGTCGGTTTTGACAAGGTTAAGGCTTATGTAACGGGTGAAGAGGATGGTGTGCCAAAAACACCAGCATGGGCTTCCAAAAAATGCGGGATTCCTGAATGGACAATCAAGGCACTTGCCAGAGAATTTGCAGAGAAGATCACATCAATTGCCCACTATTTTGGCGGTGGTATGATAAGAGGCGCATATTCACATGAGCCTGGCAGGCTTGAGTGCATACTTCTTGGTATGCAGGGTCTTGGCGGACCAGGTGTTCACCAGCATCAGTTGACCTACTTTGGAATGCCCCGTGCAGAGGGTCTTGGCGGCACATTCTTCTGGAATCCGGAAATTGAGGAGAGGCTCGCTATTCCTGTATTCTCATCAGTAACAGCATGGCAGGATCAAATTATTCCCAAAACATTGATCCAGCATGCCATCCACCGAGACGGACCTATCACCTTCAGGGGTACAGGTGCCCAGAATGCTCTTGTTCAGGATCAGTTCAACGAATATACATATCCCATTCCCAAAGAAAAGGGTGGTGTTGATATCCACATGATCTGGACAGATACGCCATGCAGAATCACATGCTGGAATTATGGTAATGATACTGAAACTGCGATGAGAAGTCCCCAGATAGAAACCATTGTTGCCCAGCATCCATGGCTTGAAAACGACTGTCTTTATGCCGATGTTATCCTGCCAGCCAACACATTCATGGAGGTTGACGATATCCTTACCAATATACGACAGGGAACACAGCAGCCAAATATAATGCTTGCAGATAAAGCCATTGAACCAATTGGTGAATCCAAAAGTGATTTTGAAGTTGTTCTTGAAATTGGAAAGCAGTTTGAGGGTATGGAGGAGAAGCTCACCGAAGGAAAAACCGTTTTTGATATGCAGAAAAAGATATGGGAATACATGGGCGGTGAGAAACTTGTAACCTGGGAGCAGCTTCAAGAGAAGAGATACTGGATTTATAATACAGCACCAGACTGGGAAAATGACCCACCTGGCTTTAGAAATTTCTATAATGATCCTGTAAAATTCCCGCTTGGAACACCTTCAGGCAAACTTGAATTCTACTCAGAGAGTCTTGCAAAAGCATTTCCTGATGATGATGAAAGACCGCCAATCCCCAAATGGATCGAAAAGAGTGCCTTACATGATGAGCGTCTCTCAAGCCATCGTGCAAAAATGTTTCCGCTCCTGCTGATGTCCAACCACGGACGCTGGAGAGTTCATGCACAGTGCGACGATATCACCTGGACAAGAGAGGCACCCACCTGCAAGGTTATGGGTCCAGATGGATATAAATATGAACCTGTCTGGCTGCATCCGTCTGAGGCAGAAAAAAGGGGAATCAAGAGTGGCGATATTGTCAAGGTGTTTAATGAGCGAGGCATAGTCTTGTGTGGTGCCTATGTTACAGAACGAATCAGGCAGGGTGTTATCTCTGTGGATCACGGGGCACGCCACGATCCTATAAAAACCGGTGAAATAGAAAGAGGCGGGGCAATCAACACCATCTCTCCGGGTGGTATTACATCCAAGAACTGCGTAGGTAATGTGGTACAGGGATACCTTGTAGATGTACAGCGTCTGACCGGCAAAGAGATGGACGAGTGGAGAATGGATCATCCCGAGGCATTTGCAAGAAAATACGATCATGCGTCTGGTCTGCGTTTTGACGCATGGGTTGTTGGAGGAGATAAATAATGAAAGCATTTTATATTGATCTGTCTGTATGTAATGGCTGCTACTGCTGCCAGATTGCATGTAAAGATGAACATGTTGCCAATGACTGGAGTCCATATTCTAAACCACAGCCT
>CAXNND010000013.1:0-12346 GCA_964203105.1 Desulfamplus sp. | reverse complement strand
AACCATATAGGAATGGTACCTGTACCTGAATAGAGATCAACCACTTTCTCTATGCCTGAAAGTGCGGCATAATCAGATACGAGCGAATAGAGAGTCTCGGCACCTTTTGTGTTGGTCTGGAAAAATGAGTTTGCGGAAATCTCAAAGGTGAACTCTCCAAGTTTCTCCCTGATGCACCGTTCACCGGCAACCACCTTTTCATACTCACCTGTGGCAATGGATGCCTTTCTTGCAGTAACATTGTTCACTACCGAGGTGATTTGAGGATACTTTGCCATCAACTGCTTGCCCAGAGGAATCAGCAACGAATCCTCCTCCTGCTTTGTAACTATATTGACCATCCAGCTTCCAAAAGCTTTCGAGCTTCTGAGCATCACAAAACGCCAAAACCCCTCATGCGTTTTAAGGTTGTATGCAGGCACACCTGAATCCTTGATATATTGCCTGATATCACCCAAAATATAATTGCCGATATCGGGCTGAATAAGACACTTTTCAATATCAATAATTCTGTCAAAGGTTCCTGGCACATGAAGACCCAAACCAAAATCCTTTTTAATTTCAGGATTCTGGATATCTTCGGGTGTGAGCCACCGTCTGTCACTGCATGAAAACTCCATCTTGTTTCTGAATCCAAAAATCTGCTCTGATGGAATCACATCTTTAACCAAAATTCCCTTTAACAACCCGATATGTTCAAGAGAGTCAATAACATGCTGTTGTTTATATTTGAGCTGTTCAGAGTAAGGCAGTCCCTGCCACCTACATCCGCCACAATGGTCAGCATAAGCACATGGGGCTTTTTGACGGAGAGGTGATGGTTCAACCAGTTTAACAATTGACCCTTCCGCATAGTTTTTCTTCTTTTTAGTGATCCTGACACTAACCTTGTCTCCGGGAAGTGCCCTGTCAACAAATATCGGAAAACCTTCAGGTTTTGCAATTCCCATACCTCCAAAGGCAAGGTCTGTTATTTCAAGTTCTGCGATTTTTCCCTTTTGAAATCCCATTTTTTATCCCTTATAACTGTTATATATTTGTCCATAATAAATGGATACCCGGAACTGCCTATTTCGTAAACGCTCAATAAACCCAATCTTTTCATGTCTCTTCAATTCACACAACAACGGACAAATGCTCGACAAGAGCTTGCACTCTTATATTATTTGTGCCATAAAAACAAGCATGAACAGACAAAGTATAGAAGTAAAATTTACATCTGACAATAAAGTGCTTCAAGGTATGCTACATCTACCTGATAGGGAGATATGTCAAAATAGCTCGCCTATGCTTGTTGTAGGTTCCCACGGACTTGAAGGCTCAATGGAATCAGCAAAACAGCAGTTGCTATCCAGAGTTCTGCCAGCAAACGGATTTGCATTTTTAAGATTTGACCATAGAGGTTGCGGTAGCAGTGAGGGGGATTTTGTTACAGAGACATCGCTTGCCAAACGTGTCGAGGATATTCTTGATGCAATTGACCACACACTTGCACTTAAACTGACATCTCGGCAAATTTTTCTATTTGGAAGCAGTCTTGGGGGGTCAACCTGTGTAGCAGCCTGGTCAAGGCTTGCAGATAGAGGTCTTACCCCCTTGGGAGCCATTCTGTGTGCTGCTCTTGTCAACAGCATAACCATCCAGAGAATTCCTTTTAATGGCAATGATCGTCGCCCATCCCTGCCAATGAGTTTTTTTGAGAAAAATCTTCTTTTTGATCTGACAGACAAACTGGCTCAGTTAAAAAATATCCTGATATTTCATGGGGATATGGACAAGACTGTGCCAGTGGAAAATGGTTATACTCTCTACAAAAATGCAGGTGATCCAAAGAAGCTAATTGTTTTAAAAGATGGAGATCACCAGATGTCCAATACTGATGATCAAAATATGTTTGAGGCTACAGTGGTTTCCTGGCTTAAAAAAAAGTAATGGCTCTTATAAGTTTTTTCTAATTATTTAAGGACTCTAACGCATGTCAAATAGGCAAATCCATACAATCAGTCAAAATCAACCAGATTCTCACAATAGAGCAACTTGCCCAAAAGTGCAATTAACCAGGAACGTAAAAGGGGCTGGATGAGCGTCCAAATTGTCTCCAGCGGATCTGGAGAGAGCTTTGTGCGGCTTGCCGTTTCCGGTTGATGAAAATGTTCTGATTGGCATTGGAACTTCTGATGATGCCGGTGTCTATAAAATATCAGAAGAGCTTGCCCTGATTCAGACGGTTGATTTTTTCACCCCGATTGTTGATGACCCGTTTGATTTTGGCAGGATTGCCGCTGCCAATGCCCTTTCAGATGTCTATGCAATGGGAGGTCTTCCAAAAACTGCCATGAATCTTGTGGCATTTCCTCTGCAGAAGTTAGGTGGTGAAATTTTGCGAGAGGTTCTTTCAGGCGGGATTGAGAAACTCAAAGAGTCCGGCACAGTTCTTCTTGGTGGACACAGCATTGAGGATGACGAGTTCAAATATGGACTTTCAGTCACAGGTTTTGTTCATCCCCAAAAAATACTTGCAAATCAGGGTTTGCAACCTGGAGACTGTCTGATACTGACCAAACCTCTTGGTACCGGCATTATAAATACAGCTATTAAAGGTGGGCTGGCATCCCAATCTACCATTGAAATGGCTGTCAAGGTGATGGCAACTCTCAATAAATATGCAGCAGAGGTTATGACCCATTTTCCAGTTACAGCCTGCACTGATATTACAGGATTTGGTCTGCTTGGTCACATAGCAGAGATGATCTCTGGAACTGATACAGGAATAACAATTTACTCTCGTCTTGTCCCCGTATTACCTGAAACAATAGAGTTTGCATCAATGGGGCTGGTTCCGTCAGGTGCTCATCGTAACCGGAATTTCAGAAAGGATATGGTTAATTTAAAATCCAATATTACACCTGTAATGAGGGATATTTTGTTTGATCCACAGACCTCTGGTGGGCTTCTCATAGGATGCCCTGAAAAGCAATCGCAAAATCTTATAAAACGGCTGATTGATAATGGAGTTGAGCAGGCAGCAACTATTGGTCAGGTTTATGGTGAAAAGGCTGATCAAGATATTAGAGGAATTATTACAGTAGAATAACAATCTATTGGTGGCGATAAGGTGATCTCCACCAATCGCCCCTACCTAAACTTTAAAACTAAACTGCAAAGGAATAAATCACAGATATGTCAAAAATACTTGATGCACGCGGTCTTTCATGTCCTGCTCCTGTTCTTATGGTAAAAAAAGCTCTTGATGATGCTTCCGAGACAACATTGAACGATGAGTATCTTAATGAAATTACAATTATTGTTGATAATGAAGCATCTATGGAGAATGTTTCCCGTTTTTTAACATCCAGAGGATTTAATGTAGAAGTTTTGTCCGAAGGCAGTGATTTTAAAATTGTCGGAAAGGCAGATGCAACTGTTCAATCAGCCAGTTCAGAACAAACAACTTCTCACAGAAACTCACCAGCAACAGTGCCAGAAAATTCACCATCATCAATTGCAGATGCCAAACAACAAAAAATAGTAATTTTTATAGCAACAGACAGAATGGGTTTTGGTGATGATGAGCTTGGAAAAAAACTTATGACAAGTTTTATCAAAACCATCAAAGAGATGGGAGATGAGCTTTGGCGACTGGTATTTGTCAATAATGGAGTAAAGCTCACCATTGAAGGGTCTTCGGTGCTGGAGGATTTAATCGAATACGAAAGAGGCGGCTTGAAAATCATGGTATGTGGCACCTGCCTGACTCACTTTAACCTTTTAGATGCCAAAAGAGTGGGTGAAACTACCAATATGCTTGATATTGTAACAGCAATGCAGCTTGCAGACAAGGTGATTAAGATTTGATCAGGCTGATTCAGGAGGGGGTTCATCATTCATAAGGCTATTTGCTATTAAATCCGGCTATCCCGAGGCTGCAGGATAGCCGGATTTAATATATGTCTTATCTGGTACGGGGAATGTAAATCTATTTTGTTTTTAAGCGGTTATGGCTTACAGAGACAGCCAGACCCCGATCCCTTTTTCCACAGCCTTTCTGTAAACCAGCGGTGCAACTGCCATATCTTCCATTGCAAGACCAAGATTTGCTGCAAAGTTTGTCTCTTTATCATTCTTACGTCCCGCTTTTCTGCCAGTTACAAGTTCTCCAAGCTCTGCATATATATCAGGGCAACCCTGGAAATATCCCATATTATCCTTGTAATGGTTATACTGGGCAAGGTTGTCAGTAGTCCATTTTGATGCTTGATTCAAGGCATCCCGTGAGAAAAACGAGTCAAAATCAACGCAGGAGACAAAAGCTCCTGCATCTAACCAGCCAGCTTTTATGGTCTCATGCGGCTGTTTGAGAATGGGGCCTGATGTGACTACAATATCGCATCCTCTGACCGCTTTTTCAGGAGCGTCAACAATTTGAGTCTCAATACCAAGAGTCTCTGATGCATATTTTGCGAACCTTTCACCCTGCTCTCTGCTTGGATCAAATGCCATAACCTTTTTTAAAGGAAACAGCACACTCATTGCCTCAAGGTTTGTATGCCCCTGCACTCCACATGCAAGAATCCCGATTGTTGAAGAGTTCTTTCTTGCCAAATATTTTGCAGAGACAGCAGAAGCAGCACCGGTTCTCATCGCGGTTATCCATGAGCAGTCCATCACAGCCAGTGGCATTCCTGTCTCTGTATCATTGAGTATCAGAAGCCCCATGATATATGGCAGCCCCTTCTGTTGATTTCCAGGATATCCGCTAATCCATTTTATGCCTGCTGATCTCATGGCTGGAATATAGGCAGGCATTGCATGGATAAAATTATCTCCACTCTCACCCGGATGGATAGCCGGTTTGGGAGGCATCTCAACATTTCCATTACCCATCTCAATAAATGCCTGTTCAATGGTCTCTATTACATAATCCATTGTTACTCCAACCCTTTTTACATCATCCTTATTTAAATAGAGCAATTTGTGGTTCATTATTTTACACTCCTGAGATTGAAAACAAATTAGAGCCTGAATGTTTAAAAAGCTGCGGCTGTCTTTTCTCCGTCAAACTGGTAGGATATCAGAGTTTTCTCCTGTAAAACACCAACCCTGCTGTGAAAAGGTACAGACTCTTTTTTATAAAATATACCGGTTGGAATTTTATCTCCCCACTCTAACGATAATACAATTGCCTTGGCAAGATCAGATGTATCATGCTTTTGAATGGTAGTGTTTGTATCTTGTTTTGTACTGTGCTGATTATTCTTGCTTAAATTTGCATCTGATTGAATGTCATATACACGATCCTTATACCATTGATGGGTATTGATCTTGTTGAACGAAACGCAAGGCTGAAGAATATCAACCAGTGCAAATCCTCTGTAGTTCATTGCCTGTTTAATCAGGTCTGTCAATTTTTCAGGCTCACCTGAAAAACCGCGTGCCACAAATCCAGCACCAGAGCCAAGTGCAGTTGCAAGGGGGTTAAATGGTGAAGATGTTACACCATGGTTTTGTATTTTTGTCACCATTCCAAGTGCAGAGGTGGGGGAAGCCTGCCCCTTGGTCAATCCATAAACCTGATTGTTGTGAACAAGAAGTGTAATATCAATATTTCTCCTGATCGCAGCAAGAAAGTGGTTACCACCCTCACCGTAGCAGTCCCCATCTCCTGAATTGACAACAATGTTGAGGTCATGGTTAGCAATCTTTGCACCTGTAGCAACGGCTAAAGCCCTGCCATGGAGGCAGTGGAACATGTTTCCCTGCATAAAGTGCGGTGTTTTTCCAGCCTGTCCAATACCTGAGACAAACAAAATCTTCTGAGGTGGAATATCAAGATCTGCAAAAGCCTTTTTCATGGCTTTCTGGATAAGGAAGTTTCCACAGCCCGGGCACCATTTATTTTCAAAATCATTATCATAATCTTTAGGTTCAACCATTTTTTATGTTCCTTTATCATCTTGTTTTATTGCGATATTATGAATATATAGCTCAACATATTGCTGAAAAGATATTGAATGTTCATTTAGGGAATGATCTGTTTTTATCCAATTATCTCAAGAGTCTTTTCCACAATATATTGAGGATAAAATGGTCTTCCATCATTTTTGAGAATGGCGGAATGGTATCTGATGCCTGTCTCCTGAGCAAGGAGTCTGCCCATCTGGCAGTTTGAGTTCTGTTCAACCATGATAAGTTTCCTGTTCTCAAGAAGAGGTTTTACACTGTCACTGTTCATTGGCCATATATCCCTGAAAATGATGTATCCGACATTAACTCCCTTCCCGTTTGCCCTGAGCAGTTCACAGGCCTCAATAATAGGACCCCTTGAAGATCCCCAACCTGTCAGAAAAAAATCACACTCCTTTTGAAAGGATCTGATCTCAGGCAGAGCCATCTCTTTTTTCATGGCGCCGAGTTTGGAGTTTCTCTTCTTGCTCATATTGACCTTGTTGGTTGCATCTTCACTGATTTGACCATTTTCGTTATGCTCGTTACCTGTGGCTCTCACCATGATATTGCCCATGCAGGGCAAGGCTCTGGGCGATACCCCATCTTCCGTAATGGCATAGCGTTTGTATTTTGCACAGCATGAGGGTTCAGATGACAACTCTGTTGCTTTATCACAGGTAAAAATAAAACGCTCGACCTCCTTATCGACTCTAAAGAAATTCTGCTGTGTCACCTGTGATGTTGCAAGAAACTGGTCTATCATGATAATTGCCGGTACCTGGTATTTTTCAGACAGGTAAAATGCCTTTTTAACAGACTCAAAGGTCTCAGCAGGTGTTCCAGGTGCAAGGACAAATCTTGGAAAATCATCCTGTGACGCATTAATGACAAACAAAAGATCAGGTTGAGCTGTTCGAGTTGGAAGCCCTGTTGCCGGTCCAGGTCTCTGGGAGTTGACAATCACCAAAGGGGTTTCTGACATGGCTGCAAGACCCAACCCCTCTGTCATCAGGCAAAACCCACCACCAGATGTGGAGGTCATTGAACGGACTCCAGCAAATGATGCACCAATTGCCATGTTGACCGCTGCAATCTCATCCTCTGCCTGCTCAACCACAACAGGCAATTTACCGGAATAGGGGACAACGCTTGCAATCACACCGGTTGCAGGACTCATGGGATAAAATGGAAAGAAACGGCAGTCTGAGGCAAGTGCACCAAGACCCGCTGCCTTTGCACCACCTATCACTATACTGTCTGTCGTAGACAGTTTCCAGTCTAACTGCCTGTGATATCGGACTGTTCCGGCTGCTTGGTATCCTTTTTTCGCGGCAGTGAGGTTAAGCTCAACTATTTTCTCACCCTTTGCCTTGAATTTTTTGGCTAACAGATCTTCAAGCATATCAAATGGAGTTCCAAGAACTGCAAATATAGCTCCTGCGGCAACTGTATTCGCGGTAATCAGCCCGCCCGCCTCCTTTGCAAGCCCTTTGAGCGGAATTTTTATAATATTGTTACTCACACAACCATCTGTGTCAGCATCAGAACAGGCGTTATCACTATTGTCATTATCTGTCTCGCTCTCTGCATTGAGAATCACTAAACTGTCATGATTGAGAGAGGCTCTGTTGAGGCTCATTGTTCTCTGGTCAATTGCGACTAAAATATCGGGTATGTGTCCCGGTGCCATTAAAGGTTCATTGCTTATCCTGAGGAGATTGAAGCTGTGCCCCCCCCGAATCCTTGATTCAAAATCATCAATGGAGAATGTAAAAAGTCCGGCACTGTGACAAACTTCAGCCAACAGGGTACCAATGGTCTGGATGCCCTGACCAGCTTCTCCTCCAATTTTTACTGTGATATCTGTTTTCATTTTTATCTATTACTCTCCTTCAAAAATGCCATTTATGATTACAACCATTACATTATATTATCACAAGATTATTTGGTATCATGACAATAACAGGTGCTGTGGGGCTTTTGGCAAATGTTTTGAATATATGAAAACTCAAATCAATACCTTTTGCAAGTAAAATTTGGTTTAAAAAGATTTGAAATTAAGTTATTCTATTTTTAATATCTTGAATGGATAGATATTCATAATAAATCAGGAATTTAAAATCAAGAAACCGCAATCTAAAATAAAGGAAGTCTAAATCATGAGTGAAAATTGTACAAAAATATATGCACTCAGCACATGCAGCCACTGTAAGGCAGCCAGAAATTTTTTGACAGAATGTCATGTTGACTTTACATGTGTTGAAGTTGACTCTCTGACAGGTGACGAGAGGCAAAATACCATAGCAGATATAAAAAAGATAAATCCAAGATGCTCATTTCCTACCATTGTCATAAATGAAAAGGTGATAGTTGGTTTTCAAGAAGATCAAATCAAGGAAGCATTAGGAATTTAGGAAAATAAATTTCAGGAAGCAAAATGTTCTGTTAAACCACCTTGTAATGCCCGGATATTTATGAAAAAATGGAGATAGTAAAATGGATGTTAAAACACTGTACGAGAATCTTAAAAAACTTCAGGAACCCAAGGGATATTTTTTTAACAAGGATATTGACCTTGTATATGAGCTGCTTGATTCTCTTATGAAGAATAAAGACAGCTACGGTTACATGGTCTGCCCCTGCCGTCTTGCAGCCGGAGATAGAGAGGCAGACAGGGATATTATCTGCCCCTGCGAATACAGGGAGGCAGATGCAAAAGAGTATGGAGCATGTTTTTGCGGTCTTTATGTGTCAGCAGAACTTAACGACGGAAAAGTGGAAGCTCAGTATGTCCCGGAAAGACGACCACCTGAAAAGGTGTTTTAGTATAATTGCGTGAATAATTTTATTTGAGTTTATCGTAAAACTATCAAATAGTTGAGTGGTCTAATGAAAAAACTGCCCATCGGAATTCAGAGCTTTCAGAAGATGCGACAAACTAAGGAAGAGTTCTATTATGTGGATAAAACCATGTTTATAGAACTTTTGCTTAAAGGCGGTGGATACTATTTTCTCTCACGTCCCCGAAGGTTTGGTAAAAGTCTTTTCTTAGATACATTAAGACAGTTTTTTTTAGGTAAAAAAGAGTTTTTTAATGGGCTTTATATTGAACATAATTGGGATTGGCGGACAACTTACCCTGTAATTTATATAAGTTTTGGTGCAGGGGTGGTGAGAAATACAAGTGAATTGAAAAACAGCTTTGAGTCAGTTCTCATTGATCTTAAGAATGAGTACAATCTAACTTACGAAAAAGCTGCAATCAAGGACAGATTTCTTGAAGCTATTGCAAAAATTTATAAACAGACCGGCAATCAGGTTGTAATTCTTATTGATGAGTATGATAAGCCGATTCTGGATCGTATTGAAGATAAAACAGTTGCTACCGAGATTCGGGAAGAGCTTAAAAACTTCTACTCTGTAATCAAGGAGGCTGACCAGTATCTGAAATTTGTTTTTATCACAGGGGGGAGCCGTTTTTCAAAGGTTTCTCTTTTCAGCGGACTTAATAACCTCAATGATATTACATTGGACAGCAGATATGCCTCTCTTTATGGATATACCCAAAAAGAGTTAGAGTCTGTTTTTAGAGATAGGGTTTGCAATTTTGATAAAGCTAAAATGGATAGAGTTAAACAGTGGTATGATGGTTACAGATGGCTTGGAGAGAGTGTATATAACCCTTTTGATATTCTGCTCTATTTTGACAAGGGAGAATTCAGACCATACTGGTTTGAAACTGGAACACCATCTTTTCTAATTAATTTAATGATAAAGAACCAATATTTTATCCCTTTGGCTGAAGATATGGAGCTTGGAGATGAGCTAATTGGTGCGATTGATATTGATAATATATTTATTGAAAATTTGCTGTTCCAAACTGGCTACTTAACAATTAAAGAGAGAACTGCTTTAGATGGCGATGCTATTATTCGTTATAGGTTAGGCTATCCAAACTTAGAGGTTAAATATAGCTTGACCAATGTTTTGCTCAACTCCCTTGTTTCAGATTATCAGAAAAAAGAGAAAAATAAGACATCATTTTATAGGGCTTTTACTCAAGGTAATTTAGAGGAGCTTAAATCTATTTTTCACTCTTTCTTTGCCTCAATTCCCCATGATTGGTATCGTAAAAATCAAATTTCAGGCTATGAAGGCTATTATGCTACAATTTTCTATTGCTATTTTACTGCCTGCGGATTTGAGGTAAAGGCAGAAGATGCTACCAATCAGGGGAGAATTGACATGGTGGTCTTTTATCAGAACAGGTGCTGCATTTTTGAGTTCAAGGTAATAGAGCTTATACCGGAAGGTAAGGCTCTCAACCAGTTGAAACAGAAGAGATATCAGGAAAAATATCTTGATAGATACAAGGATATTGCCCTGATTGGAGTTGAGTTTTCCAGAGAGAGTCGAAATATCGAAAGTTTTGAGATAGAGTGGATAAATACGGATGAATTTTACAAGAAAAGCAAATAATTATAGCTAAAAGGAGGAAATATTTTACTATGATAAATGAATGCACACCCCTACTTGATACCGGTTTAAGAGGTGCAAGTGTGGCAAGCACAAAAATCAGCGATGTAAATGGCAAATTGGGAAAACTGCTATATCGTGGATATCTGGTGTCTGCACTTGCAGAAAAGACATGCTATGAGGAGATTGTCTTTCTTCTTTTATATGAAAGTCTTCCTGTTGCTGGTGAGCTTAAGGAACTGAACGCAAGGCTGATGGAAAAAAGAAAATTGCCAGAGTCTGTTTTTAGTTTCCTGAAACAGATACCTTCAGATACTGAACCAATGGATATGCTTCAGGCAGCCGTACCAATTCTTGCCACACTGGATAGCAGGCTAAAAGAGAGAACTCTTGAAAATGTAAAAGAGAGCGCGTTAAGCATAATTGCCGGAATTCCGGTTATTATTGCGGCATGGAACAGAATCAGAAATGGTAAGGAACCTGTTATGCCTCACGAAACATTGGATCACGGGGCAAATTTTCTCTATATGCTTAAAGGAGATATCCCGAATAAGGAGATGTCCCACTTCTTTGACACAGCACTTGTGCTTCATGCAGAACATTCCTTTAATGCATCAACGTTTACGGCAAGGCAGGTTGCATCAACCAGGGCGAATATTTATGCCTCAATATCCGCTGCCATGGGTTCACTCTCAGGAGAGCTTCATGGTGGTGCAAATGTGCGTGTAATGGAGATGCTAAAACAGATTGGTTCTGTGGATAAAATTGATGAGTATATTGAAAATACTTTAAATTCCGGTGGATTAATCATGGGGCTTGGACACGCAGTTTATCAGGTGGATGATCCAAGAGCCTTGATTCTTGCCCCAATGTCGAAACGGCTTGGTGAAATCGTTGGAAATACTCTTTGGTATGAGCTTTCAGTAGAAGTTGAGAAAAGAGCAAAGAAAGTTTTTAAAGCACGCAAAAATTTAGATATCTTTGTAAATGTTGATTTTTATAGTGCATCACTTTTTTATTCAATGGGAATTCCAACTGATCTGTTTACACCCATTTTTGCAGTCTCCAGAGTAAGCGGTTGGGCTGCCCATGTTATTGAAGAGCAGTTTGCATTAGCTGCTCCAAAACCTGCCCTTTACCGGCCAGGTGCCTCCTATGTTGGTGATTATTGCGGACCAAATGAGTGCAGTTTTGTGGATATTGATGAACGGTAAACTTTTACAAACAATGGATTAAAACAAACAACACCAGATAAAGAGATGTAAAGCATAAATATAAACGTTATACATAAAAGAGGAATTAATCATAAAATGAAAAAATGGAAATGCACAATTTGTAGATACATTCACGAAGGAGATGCTCCACCAGATCGCTGCCCAATATGCAAAGCTCCAGCATCAAAGTTTATTTTGCTTGAACCAGAAATTGACGAAAAATCAAAAGATGGATTACGAATAAAGGAGCTTGAAAAACAGATTGCTGAACAGAAGGCTATCATTGAGGCAAATAAACCTAAATGGTTAAAACTCTATGAAAAACTACAAAAAGAGATTGTCAAACACCACGCACATCCTATTTCTGTTCATTTTCCAAATGGTGTGCTGCCTGTGGCTGTAACGCTTTTCATATTGGCTTTTATATTTCAATCTGCCGTCTCTGTAAGTGATGTCTCAAGCTCCTGTTCAATAGATACTATGGCAACAACACTTTCAAATGCCGGCTTTTTCAACATGGTTTTTGTTATGCTGGTGCTTCCTTTTGTTATTTTTGCCGGATATGTTGAATGGATAAAAAAATACAACAAGGCTATGACATCACTGTTTATAATTAAAATAATAGCCGCTGCTGTGACAGCAACTATCTGCATTTTCAATGTGGTGTGGTATATTATTGATCCAGAGGTGCTATCTTCCGGCCTGTCATG
>CAXNND010000012.1:0-12404 GCA_964203105.1 Desulfamplus sp. | reverse complement strand
TCGACAGAATTTTTACCCTGTTTGCTGGCAAAGCCGCATCAATTGAAACAGATATGAACCAGATGACATTTACATTCACTGCTGATGATTTACCTCAAGATGCAGATACTATAAATGCCAACGCAGATAAGTTAAGTAGTAACTCGAATGTGTTGCGTGAAGTTATCCCTTTCAAAATCAGTGAGTATGATCTATCACTTGTAAAAGCAGGAGGTTGGGTAGATTATGCGGATCAAAATTATTGATGATAACAATTTAGGAGATTGGGCTTGTTTGCATCTGCCCAACTAATAACACTGAAGGTACCATGAAGATTATTGAACCATATTTTCAAATATTGCACATGGCAGATGCTGAGGATATTTATCGCCATTTAGAACTTGCAGCCAGAAACTGCTACAAATCAGAAGAGCAGATTTCCGATGGAACAGCAGAGGAGTTTTTGCAGCGTATCCTCAAATCAGGGCATGAGAGTGTAATTGAACACATATCCATAACTGTCAGGATAGTCTGCGACAGAGGAGTTTTAGCAGAGCTGACCCGCCACAGACTTGCCAGCTTTTCAGTAGAATCCACACGCTACGCCAACTACTCAAAGGATAAATTCGGCAGTGAGATTACCGTAATAAAACCGTTTTTCTGGCAAGAGGATTCCCCTCAGTATCGTGAATGGGAAACGGCAATGGCAGCGTGTGAGCAATCATATATGAGTCTGATTCAAAGCGGATCAAAGGCTCAGGAGGCAAGAAGTGTTCTGCCAAACAGCCTTAAAACAGATATCATTATCACTGCCAATATCCGCGAATGGATGCACATATTCAACCTTCGCTGTTCAAAGGCTTCTCATCCACAGATGCGTCAGATTATGCTTCCCCTGCTTGCTGAATTCAACAGAAGAGTGCCGGTTCTTTTTGGTGGTGTTTATGAGAAGTACAGAGAGTCAATCACAGGATTTTGTCACCAGTAAAATCCCCTTTTTCAATGAGATATGTGCAACATATTCAGTAAATACATTGCTTACCCCTCTGGATGAACCAAGCCTCAGAGTGGCATTATCCAGAGGATATTCAAGCCCCTTCAGGGTCAATCCCGACACCTCTTCTGTGGCCGGGATAATCGAAAGAAGCTCGCCTGGTTTTCCAGTAACAGATATTGATCTAAATGGTACGGTTGATTTTTTGACATACAATGGATCTGAGAGTTGATCTGTTGTATCTACTATATCTGCTGCTGATTCAGTTACAGGCGAGTCGTGCGAGATCATATATATCTCATTGTGATCATCCACAATTTTGCATTCAACTCCCCTCTGCGATATGGTGCGTAACAGGAAAATATTGCTCATGGTGTGATCCATTCGGTTACCTGTAACCCCAATTAATGTTATATATGTAGCACCATGTGCAATTGCCCAGAGAACAGCCAGTTCAGTGTCGCTGGCATCTTTTCGTTCAGGGTATCTTACCAGTGTTGTAAGGTTTTGAGTTACACAACTGTTCATATAAAATTTAGTATCATCTCCTATTGAGTCCATATCCCCTATAACAACATCAGGAGCAACATTAACCCTTTTCAGATGTTTTGCTCCTCCGTCTGCACAGACAACAATGTCAGCCTCTTGGATAGCTCCTAAAAGAATATTACTATCAACAATGATACCATTTGCTACTATAAGATATTTCATGTGCCACCCTATACAAAACAGGTGGTGCAAAGTCAACTAAAAGGACAAAAATTTGAATAGATGGTGCACTTTATCTTGAATATGGCTCTCTTTGTGTTATATAGAAATTCCAAAATTTAAATTGTCTTTACATAATAGTAACAGTAGTTTATGTGCGTTTAGCAATAGAGTTGGGATAGTCAGGATTGTATTGTTGGAGTATCCTATTAATATCTGATAGTAATCAGATTAAAAATGACTTTCAAGGAGGCTTTAATGCCAGGCTTTGAGATATTTGGAGATCAAGAAAAAAAAGAGGTTATGGATGTGCTTGAGACAGGGGTTCTGTTCAGATACGGGTTTGACAGTGCCCGTAATGGACACTGGAAAGCTAAAACCTTTGAGCAGAAGCTGTGTGAACATACAGGAGCATCTTACGCCCATCTCTGCTCCAGCGGAACTGCTGCACTGTCGATTGCTCTTGCCTCATGCGGAATAGGTGCGGGTGATGAGGTCATTCTCCCCCCTTTTACCTTTGTCGCAACCTTTGAGGCTGTTCTGCACGCAGGGGCAACACCTGTATTTTCTGAAATTGACGAGACGCTATGTCTTGATCCCCTCAAACTTCAAGATGTGCTGACCCCAAAAACACGGGCTGTCATTCCGGTTCACATGTGTGGTTCAATGGCAAAAATTGAGGAGATCAAGACATTTTGTGATAAAAATAATCTTGTTTTAATTGAAGATGCCTGTCAATCAGTTGGTGCAACATTCAGAGGCAAATCTCTTGGAACATTTGGAGATATTGGCTGTTTCTCTTTTGATGCGGTCAAAACAGTTACCTGCGGTGAAGGTGGAGCCATTATAACAGATTCTGTCAATTTCTACGAACGGGCAGCTCAATTTTCAGATCATGGGCACGACCACCTTGGAGGAGCTGATCGCGGTGCTGATGATCATCCGATTATCGGTGCAAACTACAGAATCAGTGAACTCAATGCCGCAGTTGGTGTTGCCCAGCTCAAGAAACTCAATGATATTCTTGCCATTCAGCGAAAGAACAAACAGGCTATTAAAGATGCCATGACCAAATTGAATGCGGCTATATCAAAATCAAGCGGCTCAACGTATAAAAATAGTGGCTCAACGTTTAGTCCAGTCTCTTTCCGAACCATCCCTGATCCTGAAGGGGACTCCGCAACCTTTCTATCATTTTTTATGCCGGATGAGAATTGTGCCCGACAGATGAAAAAGGCTTTGGCAAATAGTGGAGTTGATGGCTGTTTTTACTGGTATGATAACAACTGGCATTATATACGTCACTGGCATCACCTCAAGGAGATGAAAACAGCGGCAAAACTCCCGATAGAGCTGATATCCGATCTCTATTCTGACAAAGATATGGATAGTGTAAATATTAAAGATGAAAATTTTCCGAAAGAAAATAAAGAGAAGCTCTCTGTAAAGGCTTATGATTACAGAACCATCTCTCTTCCACAGTCTGATGAGATAATGCGACGCACCATATCCATGCAGATCAAACTTTCATGGACAGACGCGGAAATAGAGGATAGAGTCAAAAAAATTACAACTGCTTTTCAAAATACTTTTACTTGATAAGGAAACAGGGCACGATTATGTTTAAAAATTTTAAAATGGTATCCAATGTTATTTTTGGAAGAGGCTCTTTTGTGCAACTTGATGACATACTCAAGCTGAGGCGTCACCACAGCAAGGCATGGATCGTGTTTGTGGTTGATGATGTGTTTCAGGAGACAGTGCTTGAGAGGAGAATTCCATTCCATGCAAAAGATATGCTCCTCTGGGTCAATGTAGATGATGAACCAAAAACAGGTTATGTTGATACATTGACACTTAAGATTCACAACTTTGCAAGAAGTTTGCCAGCAGCCATTGTTGGTATTGGCGGAGGCAGCACCATGGATCTTGCCAAGGCACTGTCGCTTATGCTTACCAATCCAGGTTTTTCTCACGATTATCAGGGGTGGGATCTTATCAAGAACCCCTCTGTTTACCATATTGCTGTTCCAACACTGTCGGGCACTGGTGCTGAAGTCTCCAGAACAACTGTCCTTACAGGTCCTGAAAAGAAACTTGGGATCAACTCTGATCATACTGTATTTGATCAGGTGCTGCTCGATCCCGAGCTTATCCGTGATGTGCCGGCAGCCCAGAGGTTTTATACAGGTATGGACTGCTATATCCACTGCATTGAATCACTTCAGGGCACCTATATCAATGAATTCAGCCGATCTTATGGGGAAAAGGCATTGCAACTCTGCCGTGAAGTCTTTCTCAACAACGACAGGGAGACAGAGGAAAAACGTGCACATTCAGACGACAAACTGATGATGGCTTCATTTTTTGGCGGAATGAGCATTGCCTACTCTCAGGTTGGTGCCTGTCACGCTCTCTCCTATGGGTTGTCATATATCCTTGGAACTCACCACGGTATTGGATGCTGCATTGCATTTGATGCACTTGAAGATATTTATCCTGATGGGGTAAGGGAGTTCAGGGAGATGATGAGAATCCACAAGATTGATCTTCCACGTAATGTGACCAAAGGGATCTTAAAAGAGCAAATGGATAAGATGATCACCGTCTCTATGGGTCTTGAGCCTCTATGGGAAAATTGTCTTGGACCTGGATGGAAAAAGATCATGACCAAAACAAAGATGAAGGCTCTTTTTAAAAAGATGTAGCAAGGTTATTATATGGACACCAGCAGCATAGGGCTGAACAGCAGACCCAGACCACTCAGGATAGCAGCTATCATACCATCAAGATATGGCTCAAAAAGATTTGAAGGCAAACCGCTTGCCACTGTGGCAGGAAAACCCATGATACAGAGAGTTTATGAGCAGGCTCTGAAGGCAGAGCACGTTGAGACAGTAATGGTTGCAACTGATGACCAGAGAATATTTAGAGCTGTTGAACAGTTCGGCGGAAAGGCAATTCTTACAGACTCATCACTCAGATCAGGCACAGACAGGGTGGCACAGGCTGCCACTCTTCTTGGTCTTGGACCTGATCATATTGTGGTGAATATCCAGGGAGATCAGCCAATGTTCAACCCTGTCTGCATTAACCAGATGGTTGCTCCGTTTACAACAGAGCCTGAACTTTGCATGTCAACCCTTGCCTGTAAAATCACCAACCCGAGGGAGATAACAGATCCCAAGGATGTTAAGGTAGTTATGGACAAAGATGGCTATGCTCTTTATTTTTCAAGAGCACAGGTTCCGTTTCCAAGGGATGGATTGACCATTGGTGACTCTTCATTTAATCCTGAGAACTCTGTTGATTACTATAAACATTTGGGATTTTATGCTTACAAAAAATCGTTTCTTGACATGGTTGCAAATCTTACTGAAGGATATCTTGAGAGGATTGAGAAACTTGAACAGTTGCGAGTAGTTGAAAATGGGTATCGAATACGTGTTGTAATCACAGAGCATGACTCACCCGAAGTTGATATTCCAGAAGATATTATACGAATTGAAAGAGCTATTGGTGAAATTTAGGTAATAAGGAATCAGTTTTAAATAACCTGCCCATTTTTCAATACACCACTGGAGCAGCACAATAATTCCATCGAGCAGTGGACAATCTGTTTTAATCAATCCCTAAAAATATATATTAAAATGAAACATAATAAAATAGAAGTAGTGGTTTATAAAAAGCCCCTCTATATGAATATTAATTCATTATAAATTCCATTCGTAATAGGTAAAAATATCTGAATTACAAACATATCCAGACTAAATGTATTAGAAATAAAAAATACAAATAGAATTATAATTCTATTTTAAAACTTTGAAATAAATAAAAATTCTAATTTTAGCATTTTTAAAAAAAATTTTAAAATACTTGACACAGCCACATTTATTTTGTTAAAAATAAATGAATACTCATTCACAGTCAATGAAAGGTATTATTAATTTACACACAGGAGGTCATCATGAGTAGAAAGATCAGAAAGGCTGCGGTAATCGGTTCTGGAATAATGGGCGGTGGTATTGCTGCCCTCCTTGCCGGTGCTGGAGTGAATGTGCTGCTTCTGGATATAGTTCCCTTTGATTTAAAGGAAAATGAAAAAAACGATCCAGCAGCAAGGAACAGAATTGTCAAGGCAGGCATGGATGCAGCACTTGCATCTGCCCCATCTCTTTTTATGACTAAAAAGGATGCAACTTTAATCCAGACAGGAAACCTTGAAGATGATTTCAGCAAACTTGCAGATTGCGACTGGATCTGTGAGGTTGTTGTTGAGAATCTTAAAATCAAGCAAAACCTTTTCAAACGCATTGAAGATATCAGAAAACCAGGCTCCATTATCAGCTCCAACACTTCCGGTATCCCTTTAAAGGATATGTCCGAGGGTTTGAGTTTAGAGTTCAGACAGCACTTCATGGGAACCCATTTTTTTAACCCGGTCCGCTACATGCACCTTCTTGAGCTTATCCCTGGTGCTGACACCCTTCCTGAAGTTCTTGATTTTGTTTCATCATTCGGTGAAAAATATCTTGGAAAAGGTATTGTGTGGGCAAAGGATACCCCAAACTTTGTGGGTAACAGAATAGGCGTTCATGGTATTGGTGCTGTTATGGGTGCAATGCTTGAAGATGGTCTTACAATTCCTGAAGTTGATGCCCTGTTTGGTCCCGCCCTTGGTCGCCCTAAAACAGCAATATTTAAAACTTCCGACCTTGTTGGTCTTGATACAATGTCCCACGTTGCCGGCAATTCATACAATCTTTGCCCGGATGATGAGCAGAGAAAAGCCTTTATAGTGCCTGATTTTGTAAAGCAGATGGTTGAAAAGAAACTTCTTGGCAACAAGACAAAAGCCGGTTTCTACAAAACTGATCTCACTCCTGAATGGAAAAAAATCAAAAAAGTTATCAACCCTGCAACCCTTGAGTATGAAGAGCTTACAAAACCCTCTTTCCCATGTTTGGACGAGGCAAAGAAAAAGGCAACTTTGCCTGAAAAGGTTAAATGTGTGCTCAAAGGCGATGACAAAGGGGCAAAGTTTGCATGGAAGATTGCAGCTATTAGTTTCCAGTATGCTGCAAATCGCATTCCCGAGATTTCTGACACCATCATTGAGATCGATAACTCCATGAAATGGGGTTACAATTTTGAGATGGGTCCTTTTGAAATGTGGGATACCTATGGAGTTTCTGAAGCTGTTGAGAGAATGAAAGCCGAAGGTTTTGCTGTACCTTCCAATGTTATGGCAATGCTCAACGCTGGTTGCAAATCATTCTACAAACTTGAGAAGGGTGTTAAATATTTCTATGATTTTGCATCTTCTGCATACAAACCTGTTCCTGTGAGCAAAACAGCGGTATCTCTTGCTGCTGCCCGTGGTAACAACAAACTTGTTCTTGGGAACGCATCTGCAAGTCTTATTGACATTGAAGATGGCGTATTTTGTTTAGAGTTCCATACAAAGATGAATGCTCTCAATGCCGAGATTATTGAGACAATAGACGCTGCTCTCAATTATGTTGATGCGAACGGTGTTGGTCTTGTTATTGGAAATCAGGCAGGCGGAATGCCTGGTGCATTCTCTGCTGGTGCTGATCTTTCCCAGATTTCAAAGATGTGCCATGAGAAAAAATTTGCAGAGATTGACGCATTTCTTGCAAGGGCACAGGCCGGAATCCAGAAAGCAAAATACTCCCCATTCCCTGTAGTTGCTGCCCCTTATGGCATGACCCTTGGCGGTGGTTGTGAAACCTGCTTGGGTGCTGACAGAATTGTTGCCCATGCCGAACTTTATATGGGTCTTGTTGAAATCGGCGTAGGACTTCTGCCCGCAGGTGGCGGATGTCTCAACATCTGGAGACGCTTTATTGATGCAGTTCCCGGTGGTGCAGCAAAAGATATTGATCTTGCAAAGCTCTTTGTGCCCGCATTTATGAATGTGGCTATGGCAAAAGTTTCAACTTCAGCAGCCCAGGCACGTTCAAACGGTTTCCTTGCAGCTACTGACCGGATTGTATTCAACCGCGACAACCTGATTGGTGAAGCCAAAAAAGAGGTTCTCAAAATGGTTGATGATGCTTATGCTCCACCAATGAAGAGACCTGTCCGTGTAATGGGAAATGCTGCCCAGGGTATGATTAATGCCGAGCTTTTTAACATGCTCCAAGGAAAATTCATGAGCGAATATGATGCATTCCTTGCCAAACGCATTGCCTATGTAATCAGTGGCGGTGATGTCAATAAAGACACCGAAGTTTCTGAAGAGACTATCCTGAAACTTGAAAGAGATGCCTTTGTTGACTTTGCAAGGGAAGAGAAGACCGTTGCAAGAATTGATCAGATGCTGAAAACCGGCAAACCGCTCAGAAACTAATTTAAGGAGGATTTCAAATGAGAGATGCATATATTGTACAGTCAGTAAGAACCCCTGGCTGCAAGCAGAAAAGGGGTCAGTTTAAAGAGACAAGACCCGAAGAACTCCTTTCATTTATCATGAAAGCAGCGGTGGAAAGAACCCCGGGCCTGAAAGCTGGAGATATTGAAGATGTAATGTGTGGCTGTGCCTTTCCAGAGGCTGAACAGGGCTTAAATATTGGAAGAATTGCAGCCAAAATGGCAGGATTTCCAGACAGTGTTTCAGGTGCTACTGTAAACCGTTTTTGTGCATCTGGTCTTGAGGCAATTGCACTTGCATCAGCAAGAGTTCAGATGGGTTGGTCAGAGATCACAATGGGTGCTGGTGTTGAGTCCATGACCTTTGTACCTATGGGCGGAAACGTTCCAAGACCACATCCTCAATATGCTATTGATGACCCTTCAATGTATATTTCAATGGGTATCACGGCAGAGAACGTGGCTAACCGCTATAATGTATCAAGAGCGGATCAGGATAAGTTTGCTGCAGACTCTCAGGCAAAAGCTGCAAGAGCTGCAAAAGAGGGGCTTTTTACCGAGATCGTTCCGACTCCTGCGTTTAAGTATGTGAAGCAGGCTGACGGAACCTATAAAAGAGAGCAGTTTATCGTATCTATTGATGATGGTATCAGAACCGATACAACTGCGGAAGGTCTTGGCAAGGTTCGTCCTGCTTTTGCTGCTAACGGTAGCGTTACTGCGGGTAACTCCTCACAGACAACAGATGGTGCTGCAGCGACCATTATTGCATCAAAGGCAAAATGCGATGAGCTTGGACTAAAACCTATTGCAAAAATTGTGGCATACACAAGTGTTGGCTGCAAATCTGATGAGATGGGTGTGGGGCCTCGTTATGCAATTCCCAAGGCTCTTGAGATCGCGGGACTTAAGATTGAGGATATCGATATCTTCGAGATTAACGAGGCGTTTGCATCACAGGCACTTTACTCAATCCGTGAACTTGGTCTTGAGAACTCAATGCACAAGATAAACATTCATGGTGGTGCAATTGCTCTTGGTCATCCATTGGGATGCACAGGTGCAAAACTTACAGCAACCTGCCTTGCAAACCTCAAAGAGGTTAAAGGCAAATACGGTATTGTCTCAATGTGCATTGGTGGTGGAATGGGTGCTGCTGCTATATTTGAGATGGTTTAGATTATACCACTTATAATGATGAGTTTTCTCTCTAACAATGGTTCGATAAAAAAATTATTTATAATAAATTAAAATAGTTATGATTTATGCTTTTTTAAAACCTAAAAAATTGCCGAACCATTATGTTTAGGAATCGGTTTTAAATAACTTGCCCATTTACTTTACCCCAAACGCCCCCTCTCCAGACATGGAGAGGGGGCGTTTGGGTAAGATATTTCGGACTCATTCCTTATCTGAATGTTATGTATTATTTTATTTGGTTACCCATTAGTAATTAGGAAGTAAAGTTGACAGACAAGGATGCTTCGCATCAAATCCACAGAGCAGGACACATACTTATTGATCCTTGGCATATAATTGACAATGGGTTTATATATGTTATAAACAATACTATTATCAGGGTATGTTCCGGTAAATCTTCAAGCATATCAAAACAGTTGGGTATTGCCGGCTCTTTGGGCAATCCAAAGATAATTGACCATGGACCAGGAATCCTTATGCCTTCTCTTGTTAATGCCCACACCCATTTTGAACTCTCTGCATTGAAGGGTAAAGTTGCCTTTGGTAGAGGAGGGTTCAATAGCTGGGTAAGAGATCTGCTTAAAGAGCGGGAGCTGTGTGGCGTAGCCAATCTCAGGCATGAGGCAAAAAAGGCTATTGATATGGCATTGGCAAATGGAACAGGTTTTGCCGGTGAGATTTCAACCCTTGGTATTACAAAGGATATTTTCGCAGATTCAGATATTGGCGGTGTATGGTTTCAAGAACATCTTGGAATCTCTCCACATGATCAAGATAATGGATTGCAAGCTGTTCTTGATAGATCAGACTCCAAACAGATGTCAGTCAAAAAAGATTCAATAGCAGGTCATGCACCTCACACAACATCACCTGTTCTGCTACAATTATTAAAGCATAAAACTAAAGCTGCAAATCTTCCTTTTTCAATTCATGTTGCAGAGTCTGATGATGAGACAGAGTTTATCACAACAGGGCATGGCAAATGGGCAAATTTTCTAAAAGAGAGAGGTATTGACCACTCTTCATGGCAGTTGCCTTTGAGTGGGTTATCTTCTAACAAGATTCTTTCCATGCCAATACCCTCCAGATCACCTGTTCAGTATCTTAATGATATAGGACTTCTTGACCAGTTGACTCTTGTTGTGCATATTCTTAATGTAGATATTGAAGATATTGAAATAATTATAAAAAAAGGATCAAGACCTGTTCTCTGCCCAAGAAGTAACTGGAATCTTCACAAACAACTGCCAGATATTCCGCTATTTCTCAAACATGGACTTAAACCTGCCCTTGGCACTGACAGTCTTGCCAGCACAGAGACATTAAACATGTTTGATGAGATGTTATATATAGTTAGACAGTTTCCACAAATTAACCCCTCTGATATACTTGCAATGGCAACTGTAAATGGTGCAGATGCGTTGGGTTTTGGGAAGATGGCAGGTAATCTTGAAAGGGGGAAAATGGCTGACTTTATCTATATCCCCATAAGTGCATCTGGCAATGATATTGAAAAGACAGTTGTCAATATCATATTAAACAGCTCAACACGATAGCACTCCACTTAACCGTGGTTGGACTTGAATTTGTACACCTGTGCCAGTGTATTTTAAGGTTTATGAAGCTAATTTAAACTCAATTTTGCCAAAGACATGTACCATCAAGCCTCTGAAAGAGCGAACTTTTGAAGCAACCTGAATACCTGTTTTTTCCTGAATCCAGTTGAATAAGGATTCAATGGGCTGTCGAACCTGACTGACCAAAGTAGATAAAGCTGACTCAAACAGCAATAATTCTTTCTGTCCTTTTTCTTTTTGACAGGAGTATTCAAAGGAGATTCCTGTTGAGCAAGCAGATGACTCAAGGCTTCATCAATATAAGCTCTGTCGGCATAAACTGGAGTCTGGTGAATATATTCGGCAATGTTTTTCAACACGTTAATATCTGCCTCACTCGCAGTAGTTAGTCCAAAATGTCGCTAAATTCAGGGGACGCATTCGGACTCAATCTTTGAGCATATGTCCAGATATGCTCCTCATAATACTTGCTTGTATAAACAAATAACGATATTAATCTTTCTTGCCAATCCATGTTTGCTCCTTGTGTGTATATTAGTATTTGGTTGTAAGCCACTATTTTACACAAAAACAAGGATTGGTTTAAACCCTAATTCGCATTATTAAGGGAATTGGGGACAGGTAGATAATGCATATAGACAAACCTTTGACAAATACATACAATGTGCATATACAATAAATCATGAATATAATATGGGATCCAAACAAAGCATCAACCAATCTGAGCAAACATCAAGTCCGTTTTTCTGATGCAGAGTCCGTGCTTTTTGATCCCTATGCAATGACATTTGAAGATACGGCATCGGAGATGGAACAGTGGCACATATCTATAGGACTTGATTCACTGGGTCGTGTGCTGGTTGTTATCTTCACATATAGAGGTGAAGCAATTCGTTTGATATCGGCACGGAAGGCCACTAAAAAGGAAATACGCCAATATGAAACCAGAATATGATTTTAGCAAAGCCAAACGCGGGGCTGTTGTCCCCCAGAAAGGTAAAACCCGAATAACAATATACCTTGATAACGATGTGGTTGACGAATTTCGAGATAGAGCAGATAAGGCAGGATGTGGCTATCAGACGATTATTAATGGAGTGCTTAGGAATCATTTGAACAAGTCCACGGCTCCTATGGATGAGGATACATTGCGTCGGGTGATTAGGGAAGAGTTGAAAGTTATTGCTGCTGCATAAGTAGGAATTGGAAGACAGTGGGTAGATAATTGTCTTAATCACTTTAGCTGTTGGTAGTCAATGTCATTAACTTAAGAGATTTTCAACGGTCTCGTCTAAAAGTTTGTCAGATATTTCAAGATTCTTCTTCTCTACCATTCTACAATGCAGGGCTTAAGTTAATGACATTGGGTAACTACTAACTGTACTGATTTATCAGGGATATCTCTTAGTAAATCAAGGCAGTTTCCATGAAAAATGACCGCTTGTTCATCCTTATTGAATTGTTCGGCTATATTTATATTTAAATCAAACATATCATCCTTTTTTCTACTTATAGTGCGTTTAGTCCTTATTGTATTCATCTTTCCAAGG
>CAXNND010000011.1:0-12908 GCA_964203105.1 Desulfamplus sp. | reverse complement strand
GCGAGCCAATTTTTAGCCCGACGCCAGATTCTAACCCAAATGCATCTATCTGTCTGATTTGAATTGTCAACCCTGCAACTCAATATCAACTCTCCTCAACCATTTTAAGCAATGTTCTGAACCTTGCCCTTGAAAGACCAAGAAGTCTTGCCGCACTGCTTTGATTGGATGCGGTCATATCAAGAGCCTGCTGTACAATATTTTTCTGAATTTCATCATAATCAATACCGGTTGGAGGTATCTGAAAAAGGTTCTCCTCAATCTCATGTTTATCTTCTGACCCAATTGATATGAATTTAAGATCGTCAGTTGTCACAGGCAGAGCACCTGCTTTGAGAATCATGACCCTCTCAATAACGTTGGCAAGCTCTCTTACATTGCCGGGCCACGAATATTCATTGAGTTTTCGTGAAGCCCCTTTTGTAATAATCTCCCCACCAAGATTGCGGATATCTGCAAATTTTTCAATAAACAGACGGGTGAGATGTGCAATATCCTCCTTTCTCTCTCTGAGAGGAGGTATATGTATAGGAAATACCGCAAGCCGATAATAGAGATCTTGTCGGAACTTCTTCTCGGCAGCCATTCTACCCAAATCCTGATTGGTGGCACAGATAATCCTTGTATTTACCGGAATTTCATTGTTACCACCTACACGTTGAAATTTTCTCTCCTGAATGGCCCTCAGAAGTTTTGCCTGTGAATTGAATGGTAGCTCTCCGACCTCATCCAAAAAAAGTGTCCCGCCATCAGCATATTCAAATCTTCCCTCTTTTCTGCTGTTTGCACCTGTAAAAGATCCCTTTTCATGTCCAAACAGCTCTGCCTCTACAAGGGTTTCAGTAATAGCCGCACAGTTGACAGCTACAAATCGCTGAGAGGCACGGGGGCTTGAGTTGTGTATGAGCTTGGCAATAACCTCCTTGCCAGTGCCGGAATCTCCTGTAATAAGGACAGTGGCATCGCTTTGAGCCACCTGGATTGCCATGGTCTCAATATTTTTCATTACAGATGAAATAAAGATTCCCCTCTCATCATTCCCATTTTTAACAGCTAACTTGAGCTTCCTGTTCTCATGCAGAATTTTACCCATCCCTAATGCACGTTCCACAGCCACTTTGACATCGTGTTCCTCAAATGGCTTGACAATATAATCTACAGCTCCAAGATGGAGTGCATCAACAACTGACTCTGTTGATGCAAATGCTGTTATAAAAACTACCGGACATGCAATGTCATGCTCCTTTATTTTTTTTAGCAGACCTCTGCCATCCAGTCTGTCCATGCGTATATCCGAGATGACAATATCAAAAAAACCGCTCTCAAGTTTTTCAAATGCTTCCTGACCATCTGATGCCTCTTCAATCGTATGTCCATGGGATATAAGCATTATCTTAAGTATTAACCGGATACCATCTTCATCATCCACTATAAGTATGTTAGCCATATTTAAGCATCTCTCCCTATTTGACCCGATTTAACAATAACCTGTTTCTAATTTGATCATCTATTATCCCTGTCAGGGAATTGCCGTTAATCAAAATAAAAAGTTATTTTAAAAAAAATGAGGGGACAGCATGAGCCATAATCTTTATTTCAAAAGATGCCCCGCCGGATGGTCTGTTTCTGACCACTACTGTCCCGTTATGAACAGCAACAATATCCCTTACAATGGAAAGACCAAGCCCCGTACCTTTCGCCCTTGTGCTAAAAAACGGATTAAAAATATCGTCAATAATTGATTCGTCAATACCTCTGCCCCTGTCATTTATTTCAATTATATATGCAGAACCTTGAAGTTCTGACCTGCCCCGTACCTCTATGTCGGCATCGTATTTAACAGAGATTTCAGGTGAATTTATAATAGACATTTGATCAAGCTCAACAACATGGTTTTCACCTGAATCCATAACAGAATTTTCATGCACAATGAACGGAGAAGAGTGCTCGACAGCATTTTTAAGAATATTGAGCATGGCACGTTCCATAAGTACCAAATCACACTCAACAGGTGCATCTTCAACATCAATAGAGATTTTAATCGTTTTCTCAGGGACTGTAAACTTTAACTTTTCTATTACTTCAGAGAGAAAATATGACATCGAAACTTTGGAAAGTATAGGCTTTTTGGGTTTTGCAAACAGCAGGAACTCATCCACAAGACGGTTGAGACGCTGAATCTCCTCATCAACATAGAGAAGCATCGTCCCCCTTGTCCGTTCATCGATACTCTTTTTTTTGAAAATATCGATACTACCCTTAATGATGGAGATAGGATTTTTAAGCTCGTGGGCAACCATTGTCGAAAATTTTCCTATCTCTGCAAGACTCTTCTGTTTTGCCATCTCCATGTGCATCTTTTCTGCATGACGCTGATGCTCTTTAAGCGAGTCAAGCATCTCATTAAAGACTTTAGCCAATGTTTTTGTCTCTCGAAGTTCTCCGCCTGATGCCCTGATATCAAGGTCTCCTTGCGATACCCTTCTGGATACAGCAACAAGATTGACAAGAGGTGATGTTATGGCTCTTGCAAAAAACCAGTACCATGCCAGGGAGACAAAAGAGAGTACAAATGAGATAGCCATGAAGAGGAACGTCATCTCTTTCGTCAGTGCTCTTAAACCTGAAGGGGTATAGTATAGCTCCACATAGCCGATAATATCCCTGCTGCTATTTAGATTATAGATAGCCATTTCACCGTGATCCGGCTGTATCTGGAAAATTGCAGTATTAATTTTTACTACTGAATCTTTCTCTGCTACTGTCTCTGTTGCTGAAGGAGTTCTGTCAGCACCAATAACCCTTTTATCTGAATATTCACTATTGTCGTCGTAGGTTTGAATATGCTCTCTGTCTGTCCCTGTAATAGTATTTCCGGCAGCATCTTTTATTATAACTTTTACTATATCTTCCTGTTGAAGCATGTTATTTGTGAGGTTATCAAGCATTTCCCTGTTTTTAAGGAGCACTCCAAGCTCTGCATTTCTTGCTAAATACTCTGACAAAACAATAAAATTATCATGAAACCTCTGTTTGACAAACTTGTGTGTAAGCCAGATACCCATACAGCCCATTGTTATGGCTGTTCCCATGATAAAAATAACTGCAATAGCAGATAGCCTTCTTTCAATCGAGTCAAACTGCATCGACTCCAATATTACAGAGAGAATTTTCATGGCTCCACCATCAATTCAGAGGGCAGCATAGAACCGAGTTCAAGATTAAGCAAATCCACAACAGATCGGTTTAATGTAATATGGTATGCTGGATCTGTCGGTTCACACGATTTAGTGTGGTCAGATTCTCTATAAGCAAACTCTTTTTGAGATAGAGCGATTATTTTATAAGCCATCTGTTCTCCTATTTGCCTGTAATCAAGAATAAAGCTCAGTGCAGCACCTGATTTATGAAAAAAGCTGTTGTATCCGATAACAGGAATCTTTCTGGCGATCGACTGCTTTATTATATGGCTGATGATGGTAGGAGAGGTAACTGTCTTGTCTGGAATAAAGAGGAGGGCATCCACATCTTGCTGATTAAGTCTGTTAACGTCAGCCTGCTCCCTGATATGCAGCGGGACAGTTTTGATTTTATTGAATACCCCGATCTTTTTGGCATAATTGAACCAGTCACTGTTATTTGCAGGATTAAATAATACACCTATTTTTTTGACAGATGGAAATATATCTGTGATTTTTAAAAAAGTATCCTCTGAAAAGAGATTCAAGGATATTCCACAAAGTGCAACACCTTTTGGAATTATGGTCTCAGGGTTGAGTACCATGGCATAGAGAATTTTTCTGGCAGTATTAAAGGAGTTTATGTTGCTTTTGAGTTTGCTGCCAAGGCGAAAAACTGTGGTATCATCAATTTTGGACGAGTTGTCTATTTGGGATGATTTATCTTGATCAAGTCCGCTATTTTTAAGGATATAAGAGAGTGCCGAGGGTCCAACTGCTATTATAAATGAATAGTTATCAACATGAGTTCCTCTGTAGAGAGGATCAGGGCTAAACGGGTTGCTGTTCTGGTCAATGAAAATACGGACAACCGGCTGATCCATGCCAGATTGAAATGCAGACTCAAACCCTTCAACCATCTCGATAAAAGGTTTGATCTCACGAGAAATTATTACCGCAACAGGAAGGCTACTTGACTTGACAGAGAGGCTCTCTGCCTGAACTCTTGTTGAAAGCCCAGGTAGAAGAAGGAGCAACACAAGCAAGATTAAAGTCAGAGCAGATGAAAAAATCCACAGCAATATTTGACTGTTAATCAAAAGTGCCAATCTGATGCTGCAATTAGAGCGGGATGGTTTGTTAATCCTTGTTTTCAATCAAATTCTTGATACTCTCTATTTTAGCTGCAAATTCCTTGGTCACACGGTCAGCCGCCTCTTTTGAATCAACTACATGTGGAGTCAAAAGAAATATCAGCTCGGTTTTTGTGCTCTCGTCTGTTTTGCTCTTGAACAGATACCCCAGAACCGGAATATCTTTCATAATCGGAACTCCCGCATCGCTTTTGGTGATATTGCTTCGCATCAACCCCCCTAAAAGAATCGTCTGCTGATCATTGACAACAAGTGACGTTTCCGCCTTTCTGGTGAGGATGGAGTAGTTGCCGAGTGCCTCGTCATAGTTACCCTTCTCACTCACCTCCTGAGAAAGCTCCATCTTTACAAGACCGCTGGAGTTGATGTGGGGAGTTACAGTGAGGATAATACCTGTTTTCTTGTACTGTATTGAATTTGTTATTCCTCCATTTATATCAGTCACATTACCTGTTATGGTAGGTACCTCCTCTCCTACCTCTATCAGAGCCTCCTTGTTGTCAACAGCCATTATATTAGGTGAGGAGAGAATATTGACCCTTGAATCAGAACCAAGGGCAGTAACAAGCCCCTTAAGAATATCTTTGGAATTGTAGATGCCATAGGCGATGTTTGAGGCAGTCCCTAAAACCTGATCAATCCCCCGTGTCGATTTGCTCACATCAAGCCCACCTTGCCCCTCATAGTTGCCAAGATTGTTGTTCAACATCCATTGAACTCCATACTGTGTTTTATCATTAAGTGTCACCTCAGCAATCACAACATTAATGAGCACCTGACGGGGAGTTACATCAAGCTCTTTGAGAACATTTTTGATGATCTTGTAGTCTCTCTGGGATGCCTTGAATATAATGGCATTGTTGGTTTCATCAGGAATAATCTCAACATCACCTGCAAGATCTCCACCTGAGAAGCTGCCTGTTTTTGAAGCGGCTGAGCCTTCTTTATCTTTATTCTGATCCGGCTTTGCACTGGGTTTGACAATCTGGGTTTTCTGGGAATATGATGTTGAGCTTGCCCCATAAAGTTGCCTTAGGATATCAGCCAGTTCAATGGCTGTTCCGTTTTCAACAAAATAGACAAATACCCCTGTTCCATTGCCGGCATCATCCCCCAAGTAGTCCATGGCAGATATCCATTTGTCAACAAGATCAAGAATTTCAGGCCATCGTGTTGCAACAAGAATTGCGTTGATGCTGTCGATGCTCAAAATTTCATATCCACCCTTTAGTGCTCCTGGCCTGTAATAGAGTCCGGCACTTTTGATCAGCTTCGTGATATTTTGGACAACATCCTTGGCTTCAACCTCTTTAACAGGGAATATTCTCCATGAAATATCCATAAAATAAGGGATATCCATCATTGCAAGCACGTTAATGACCTTTTCCACATTTTCCAGAGTGTCTGTCACGATCACCGAGTTACTTACAGTATCAATAGAGACAGATGCACCCTTTGATGTGAATGTCTGAATGCTCTTGAGAACAGATGGTGCATCCAAATATTTAAGCCTTATCAGACGTGAGATGTCTCCTGAAGCTGCTGGTAGTCCATATTCATAGACCTCTTGGGATGAGAGTCCTGCACTCTCGTTTTTTCTGACAACCTTGAACATATCCCCTGGACCCTGGGTTATTGAGAGGTTGCTCAGTTGAAGAATATCATTTAAAAGCTCAATGAACTCATGCTTTCTGTAATTACCTGAAAAATGAAAAGAGACCTTTGCCTTGATCTGTGGGTCTATAATGTAGTTGACCTTGAATAACTCAAACAGCGTAGCATCCAAAACCTCAAAAAGATCGGCATTATCAAACGCAAGTTCAACCTTTACAGGCTCATCAGACTTTGCTGTTTGGGATCGAGATCCGCCAGCCACTGCCTTTGGAACAGCAGCTCGTACCCTTTTTTCCGGTTTCACTGTTTTAGGGATTTGAGCCTTGATATCTCCTTTAAGAAGCTCACTTTTTATTTTACTGCGTTCTGATTCAGCATCAAATTGGGACCCGTCATCAGAAACTGCAAGATTTTTATCCTCGGGAGCCATTGAGGGTGCTGCTGTTTTATAAACATGTTCTCCTGTCCTATCCACAACCTTGACTGATTTAATTTCAGATGACACTTCAAACAGATCAGCTTTAGAGGCAGTTGCAAGACTCTCTTTATTAGAGTCTTTTACAACACTGTTTTTAGGGGATTTAACTTCATTTGACTGAATTTTTACAGGAAGTCCAGCCACTCCTGAATATCTACCCTGCTGAGATATACAACCTGAAGTTGAAGTGAACAGAATGGCAATAATTGCAGCCAGTAAAAATATATCTCTTCTAAGCAGCCGTCCTGTTGTTATAGTATCAGTATTTATAACAGTACCCCTATTTAAAATCAGATCTCTGTTTATAAATATTTCTCTATCTGTCAAAAGCAATCTTTTCATTAAATCAGCCATGGTTAATCCTTATAACTCCTTATAAATAAATAGACAGTATTTCCCACTACTCTGGCTTTAATCCTTATCAACAAATAATGTTTCAAGTCTGAAGCTTACGTGCAGGCTATTAGACATGCTTCTGCTGTAGTTTATATTTATCTGCCCTACTCTGACAAGCTGCTTTAGCTCTTCAAGATACTTGAGAAGAGCGGCAAGCCCCTGATGGTTTGTTGTTACAGTAAACTCCAGCACGCCCATATCGTAATCCATCCATTTTCCAGGACCTAATACCTGATATTTCTGCAAGGAGATACTGTTTTTATCTATAAAACTCTGTATCTTTTGCTGAATTACAGCATTTAGCTCCTCAAGGTTTTTGCCAGGAACCATAAGATTTGCAAAACCTTGTACCTCTGTCTCCTGAATCATGTTTTCAGAGTGAATTTTTTCAAGCTCATTAATCTGTCGCTTTAGTCGCATCTTTTTTTCAAGTTTAAGTGCATATTTATCTTTTGCCTCATATATCCCAGCCTGTAAAGGAGAGTAGAAATAGACCCACCATACCATAACAACGAGTATGGCAAGAGCCGCACCCATAAGCCACTGGCGATTGCGTTTCTTACTCATCGTAGCCCTCCTGATAAACCACCCGCAGATTCTGCCTTGCCACTAACTGCTTTTTCTGCCTTGCCTTTTTGAGATTTCATCCCAACTACAAGGGTGAAATTTTCATCTCCATTGGGTCTTCTATTTACAGAGCCTCTGAGCATGACATTATCAAATATATTTGATGAACGGAGAGATTCAACTGTCTTTAATGCATCTGTTCCGGTTCCCCTTAGTGTAATTTCGCCCTCGTTGAAGGTAAAATTTGCAAACCATGTGCCATCAGGGATAAGGGTGGCAATTTCGTTTATCACAGTATAGAGTGCTGGACGTGTCTGCATAAAATCTTCAACATCGGTCTTGAAACGTGATGCTTTCTTAAGGGTATCGATTTTATTTTGCAATGGTTCAAGCTGATTTTCAAGTAACTTTACCTGCTGGGATATTTGGCTGAGTTCTCCTTCTGCCTCAATGCTTCGGGTATTGATATTATCTGTGACAAAGTAGAGGATCACTGCCAATATGCACAAAAAAGGGATAATATAACGGAAGGGGTGGATGATATTAATCTTTACCGGCTGCTCATCCAGCGATATCTGCTGAATTCTGGTGATAAGAGGAGCAACTGCTGCGGATGCATGGTTTGTTTTAAAAGGTGGCAGATTTATAGTCTGCCTGCTTTTTCCGCTCTCTGCAATTGTAGTTGTCTCTGATGACAGCTCATTGACCATATCCTTTAGGTGGGGAAACTGGCTTTGGGCAGCATTGAGTATCATCTCTTTTTCATCTTCTGCATCTACAGAACATGACATTGAAAATATAAGCGTACGACCTGATCTTGCAAAGATTTCAACAATATCTTCCTGCACCAGAGAAAAAAGGGCACTGTGTGGCTCTGTCCCATAATCAAGCAGAGCAGAGACACCATAACTCAATGGAAAGAGACCATTTAAAGATGCAGAGTGTCCTGTCTCTGCAAAGAGTTTACGATACTTTTCCATCTCATCTTTTGCAGCATAGACAAGCAATGCATGGAAAGCACCACCATTTCTTTCTGAAATGATCACATCGTAATATATTGAGTCAGGATCGAGATGGGAGTATATGGCAAGGCTGTTTTTAATCGACATGAGTGCATCTTCAACCGGCATCACAGGCAGACGAACCTCCCGCAAAAATACCTCTGATCTCGGAAGTGCTACATATATTGCCATTGAACTGTCAACTGGCAGATCAGCTAAAAATGTTCTGAGCAACGCATATCCGTTCCCACGTCTTGTCTCATGGGGGCTATGTCCGTGCCCTGGAGATTTTAACGCATAACCGGAAATCCCCTTTACAAGAGAGACATAGTGCAGTGAATCCCTATCTGCATATATCCCCATTATCTTCTTATTTATCAATTTTTATCCTTATAAAATATGGCTGATTTTGTTCAAAGTTAATCAAAGATTCATCCTGACAACCATCACTCTGCTCAGTTGCTCAACAAGTTTAAAGGATGCTCTCTCTTTTGTTACCCAGAATATCTCATTATACCATCTGTCATTTTCTCCGGGAAAGAGCATGGATATCCTGATATAGCCCTTTGGATATATGGTAAATTGCTCTAATATTGTCTGCATTTTTCCATTATCCAAAATTGCTTGATCGCTCTCATCTTTTGAGGATTTTCTATATGATTTAAGATTGTACTCATAATCTTCCCTAAGATCATCATAAATCGGCAGCTCTAAAATGTACTGGTAAGGGCTACCCCAGAAAATCTCTGAACTGAACCCTTTTACCAAAAACATCTGTGCGATGCTTTTAAATGGACCATTGCCAGTATCACATGGAGGATAACTCTGATTATAATACTCTTTTTCCGCACCATTGAGTCTGACCAGATCATCAGGGTCAAGCCAGTCCAGCATAGAATCAGCAAAGGCTTCTGCCTCCTTTGTTCTATCATCTCCATAAAAATTTTGCAGGCGTGTCCTGATATTTTGCTCCTGCCCCAGAGACAACTGCACTCTGGAAGATTCATTTTCAACTTTTACCCACATTGGAACCCCTCCTGGTCTTAATCTTATCCATGGAACAGTTGGGTTCTGAATATATTTTTTGGTATCATCTTGATCTGTGCCAATTTTATCTGCTGTTTTTGACTTTCTCTCAGATATGTTCTTAACTGTATCTGAATCAGCATTCTCCTCCTGAGACTTTGTTTTCAGGAGATCATAATGTGCCGATGCAAACAGTTCAAGAACAGAAAATGCTGCTGCCTCTCTATTAAACACTTCAGTTGAATGGAGAGCAATTGCAGTTTTCTCTCTGTTATGTGCAATATATTCGCTGGATAAAAAGCTGATAATGACCAAAATCCACAACACCATTACCAGCACACTTCCCCTGTTACAGTTTCTGTCAAAGAGGCCTCTCAACAAACTAACCATTGCTCCATTATTAGTGCTCAAATGGTGCCCCCAACCCTGAAAAGCCATACAGAGTCCGCTCCTCCTCTAAGTTTTGTCTGGGCAAAGAGCAGCCTTATAAATCCTGGTGGATTGGGAAAATTCTCATCCCATGAATCCTGAAAGGATTCTCCACCCATTGTAAAACCAGAGCCACTGCGTGAGGATGATGATCTGTTTGTGCTAAATTTCCTTGAGGCAGATGAACCAAATGAGGAGGATGAGTTCTTTAGAGATTGATCTCCTTGAAAAGAGGTGGAATCATCTCCTGAAATAAACGAGAGCGAAAATTTTTCAACATCTTTGATAGTTGCAACAGGAAGATTGTCATTATCATATTTTCTACCTGATCTCTTGTCTGACTTTCTGACTTTACCGAATGATCGCTGAGTCCTCTTTTTACCGCTATTTGAGGTTAGGTTGTCACTATCTTTTATGTCATCCTGACTGGCAATTACATTCTCATAAACAGTAAGCTCTTTTGCATCCTCATCATAAATATATGAGACCCGTATAAGCCCCTTGGATGGTGAGCCCTGTGGAGAGTAGAGTGTATAAAAAGAGAGGATATTGTCTTGTCCTGTAAAGGGAAGCTGTGTCAATACTCCACTCTGAGGCTGCGAGGCATTTCCTGTCTGTGATGTTTTTGATTCAAGTTGTTTTTTGGAGTTTTCACTCTCTATGGATAGAGAGTCACCACTTGCAAGTTGTGCACCGCTAATAATGTATCTAAGCTGATGTTCCAGCATTTTTGGAAGAACAATTGAAATCTGCACCTTGTCTCCCTCACTATTGCCCCTCTCCCACGCCTCAAGATTGATCTTTAGTGCAAATGCCATGATAAGTGTGATCATTGAGACAAGGATCATTGAGACAATCACCTCTATAAGGGTAAATCCGGAATGGTCAGAAAATATAGAGTGGGTAGCGTGAGAACTCATTTCGTTTTAGATTCTTGTTTAGGGGGTTTTGTCACAATCTCGGATTCATTTGAATCTGTCCACCTTTTCCAGAGGGCGACGCAATACTCTTTTTCAATCAATTGGCTGGTCTGGCTGACACACAGTATGACACTCACCATTCCGGGTATCTCAATCTCCTCTCCAAGAGCACTTTTTTTTCTCTTGCTGGTCACTCTTCTATCTTTTTTCCACTGCCCAGCCCTGTTTTTTTCTCCGGCTCTATTTTTTATAAGATCATCACCAGAGTCTCTGATATCAGTACTGTCCCACAAAAGATCTGCACTGTCTATAACAAGAGGGTAGGTTTCTGCCCTGCATATCCAGCCATCCTCATCTTCAAGAACTCGTTCAAAGGTTTTGTTTTCAATAATCTGCCCCATGAGTTCAGGATTGTTGAGAATGTTTTTAAGAATTCTTACCGACTCAACAGCAATATTTGATCGTGCAGATAACCCTTTGGATGTTGATAAGGCACCTGTGACTGCTGTAATTGAAATACCGATGATGATGAGTGCCACCATCACCTCAATAAGCGTGTATCCTGATGTAATAACTGCTGTTTTGTCAGTTTCAATTTTTATGTGCCAGCCTCTCTTCACTGTTATTATTCCAACTCCCTGATGCTTCCGGTGAGCATATCTACCTGAAAGGTGAATTGAAACTCATTTTCAACAGAGACTGTTAGAATCCCTCCGCCGGAACTTCCATCAGGATAAAAGCAGATAAAATAGACACCATTTGAATCAACCTTGATATATTCCCCTTCAAGCAGAATATTTTCAGGTATTTTGAGATTACTAGTAGTGGCAGACATGCCGGAAAGTTGTCTATACGGATCATCAGGCTGCCCCCTATCTCCACTATCTCGCAATTCTTTGTCCTCATCATTTTTGCCTTGAGCATTGTAGAACTCTGACATCAGATCATCCATAAGCCCTACTCTGCACTCTCTTGATTCCGGTTCAATGGTCAGACAGGCGGGAATGCCGTTATTTATGGCAGTAAGACGTGCCTTTTTACACATCGACACAATTTGGGAGGCAAACATGCGGCTCTCCTTCATTCTTCCCGACTGTCCCACATTCGTCAGCACAAGTGAACCTGAAATGGCAATGAGAATCATCACAACCATGATCTCAATCAGGGTAAAGCCTTTTGCATTGTGGCAGGAACGAACACTCCCATTCCATAAAACATCTGCTGTAATACCACAGATGCTGGCAGTCTCATCAAATTTAGAACTGTATTTCATTTACACCAAAAATGGTGGTGAGCATGGAGACAACCACACCGCCGATCAGAAGTCCAAGAAACAGGATGGAAAATGGTTCAAGAAGGGCAAGATAGGTCTTAATCTTTGACTGAATTTTTCTGTCCAGATCCTCTGCAACAGAGACAAGCATGTCACCAATTTTTCCGGTCTCCTCACCAAGTGAGACCATCTGAACCACCAGAGGAGGAAATATTTTCCTCTCCCGCATCAGGGAGCTTACGCTTCTGCCCTCTTTAACCTGTTTATAAATATGCTCCACAGCATCTTTGACCTGACTGTTTGAAACTACAGCCTTGACAATATGCAAAGCCTTCATCAGAGGAACACCGCTTTTAACAAGGGTACCAAGTGTCCGTGAGAATCTGCTCATCTCAATATCAAGCATAACTTCACCAATATATGGAATTTTCAGGATATTCTTGTCAGAAAGCGTTTTCCCCTGTTCTGTTTTGAGGAAACGCCATAAAAAGAGGAAGAGCATGATTGAACCTGAGAGCAGTAGCCACCACCAGACTCTTAAAAAATTGCTGATCTCCAGCAGAACCTGTGTCGAAAGGGGAATTTTCTGCCCTAAATCGGCAAATATGCCGGCGAATTTGGGCACCACAAATCCCAGAATCACAAGCAGCGATAAAAAGCCGACAGAAAGCAATATTGCTGGATAGATTGAAGATGAGATCACATATTTCTTGATCTCCTCTGTCCTCCCGATGAATTCAGAGAGCCTGTCCATTACAGATGGAAGGATGCCCCCCATCTCCCCTACTCTCACCATATTGACATAGAGATCATTGAAATCCTGGGGTTTTTCCGCCATTGCATCAGAGAGGTTTGTACCTTTTTTAATGGC